>CAXUIE010000143.1:1514-8012 GCA_964250825.1 uncultured Acidisphaera sp.
CCGTAGGCGGCGACGCCAGGCTCCGCCTTCACCGCGGCGGCGCTCGCCACCGCCACCATGGCCCCGCCGCGCCCGCCTTGCCGGATGAGGCGCAGCCCGGCCCGCAGGGTCAGGAACGCTCCGTCGAGGTTGGCCGACATCACCCGCCGCCACCTGTCGAAGCTCATCTCGGAGAGCGGGGCGGCGTCGGCCACCGGGCGTTCCAGGTACGCGATTCCCGGGTTGGCGCCGCCGGCCCGCCGGAGCCGCTGAAGGTTCGCCGCCTCGTCATCCACGCCGAGGGCGATGATGTGGAGGCCGGCGTAGCGCGCGAGGGCGGGGCCGACGAGGTTGTCGAACGCGGCCGGATCAACGATCGCGATCAGCTCGATGTAGCCGTCCCCGAGCATGATGCAGCGATTGCCGGTGCCGAACGGCTCGACCGGGCTGTCCGGCGTGCGCTTGCCCGCGTGGCGGGCGACGGGTGTCAACGTGAAGCCGAGGCGCTCGTGCGCTCTCGCAAGGGCGCCGAGATCGGCGCCGGCGACGCCGACGTGATCGAGATTGATAGCCCCACCCTCATCCACGCCCGCCTCCCGCGCGACATCTCGGCCATAGCGGAGGGCGGGATCCAAGGGCCGCCGTGTTGGATCCCGACTTTCGCCGAGATGACGGAGAAACCGGCACTACGCGCGAACAGGGACGATGCCAGTTGATGCGAATGGCGCAAAGCGCGAACCTGAGCCGAGCCGATTGGAGCCGTCATGAACGAACTCACGACCCGACCGCCGCCCAACGACCTCGATGCGTTCTGGATGCCCTACACGGCCAACCGGGCCTACAAGTCCGAGCCGCGCATGCTCGCCCGGGCGCAGGGGATGCACTACTACACCCCCGACGGCCGGGCGATCATCGACGGCACGGCCGGGCTTTGGTGCTGCAACGCCGGGCACGGGCGGCGCGAGATCACCGAAGCGATCCAGCGCCAGGCGGCCGTGATGGATTTCGCGCCCACCTTCCAAATGGGCCACCCCATCGCGTTCCAGGCCGCCGCCAAGCTCGCGGACTACCTCCCGGACGGGCTCGACCGCGTGTTCTTCACCAACTCGGGCTCCGAAAGCGCCGACACCGCGCTCAAGATCGCGCTCGCCTATCACCGAGCGCGTGGCGAGGCGGGGCGCGTGCGGCTGATCGGGCGCGAGCGCGGCTACCACGGCGTCGGCTTCGGCGGCATGTCGGTGGGCGGCATCGGGCCGAACCGCAAGCAGTTCGGCGCCCTGCTGCCCTACGTCGACCACCTGCCGCACACGCACGCCCCCGACCATAACGGCTTCGCGCGCGGCCAGCCGGGCTGGGGCGCGCATCTCGCGGACGCGCTCGAAAGCATGGTGGCGCTGCACGGCGCGGAAACCATCGCGGCGGTGATGGTCGAGCCCGTGGCGGGCTCCACCGGGGTGCTGATCCCGCCCACCGGCTATCTCGAACGGTTGCGCGCGATCTGCGACCGGCACGGCATCCTGCTGATCTTCGACGAGGTCATCACCGGCTTCGGCCGCCTCGGCGCCCCGTTCGGCGCCGAGCGCCTGGGCGTCACTCCCGACGTCATCACGATGGCGAAGGGGCTCACCAACGCGGCCGTGCCAATGGGCGCGGTCGCGGTGAAGGACGGCATCTACCAGGCGATCGTGGACGGCGCGCCGGCGGGGATCGAGCTGTTCCACGGCTACACCTATTCCGGCCACCCGCTCGCCTGCGCCGCCGCCATCGCCTCCGTCGAGTTGCAGCGGAGCGACGATCTGCCCGGGCGGGCGCGGGCGATGGAAGGCTACTGGGAGGAAGGCGCGCACAGCCTCCAGGGCCTGCCCAACGTGGTGGATATCCGCAACCTGGGCCTCATCAGCGGGATCGAGCTGGCGCCGCGCCCCGACAAGCCGACCGACCGGGCCAGTCGGGTGTTTCAGCGCTGCTTCGACGCGGGCGTGCTGGTCCGCACTACGGGCGACATCGTCGCGCTGTCGCCGCCGCTGATCATCGAGCGAGCGCATGTGGACCGCATCTTCGCCGTGCTCGGCGACGCCATCTGCGCCGAGGCGGCCTGACGCCGCGCTCGCGCCCATGAATGGGTGAGCGCTCCGGAGGCGATGGAACCGGGGAGCGGCCGCGCCTTGTCGTGGTCGGGAGCCTCGGCGTTGGACAGATCCTGGTCTGGGGCGCGTCTTACTACTTCCCCGCCGTGCTCGCCGGTCCCACCAGCGTCGCAACCGGCTGGCCGATCGGATGGGTGATCGGCGCCTTGTCGGTCGGGCTGCTGGTCTCGGGGCTCGCCTCCCCGACGGTGGGCCGCGTCATCGACCGGCTCGGCGGCCGCCCCGTGCTGGCCGCGAGCGCCGTCCTGCTGGCGGCCGGGCTGCTCCTCGCCGGCGTGGCTTCATCCTTGCCGGTGTTCTACGCCGGCTGGCTGGTGATCGGACTGGCGATGGCCGCCGGGCTTTATGACCCCGCGTTCTCGACACTGGGACGGCTCTATGGCGATCGCGCCCGCTCCGCCATCACGCAGCTCACGTTGTTCGGGGGATTTTCCAGCACGATCTGCTGGCCGCTGAGTGCCTGGCTGGCCCACCGCGCCGGCTGGCGCGGCGCTTACCTCGCCTACGCGGCGATCAGCTTGCTCATCATTCTTCCGACCTACCTGATCGGGTTGCCGCGCGAGCCCGCTGCCGCGCACGCGACGCCCGCCACGGACTTGCCGCCGATCGGCGCGGTGCGCGCCAAGCAGCGGGCGGCCTTCGTCCTGCTGGCGGCCGGGCTGACGCTTGCCTCCTTCATCATGACGGTGATCGCCGTCGAGTTGTTGGCGCTGCTCGGGGCGCGTGGGGTCTCCCTCGCCGCCGCGGTCGGGTTCGGCGCGCTGGTCGGCCCGAGCCAGGTCGGCGCCCGCTTGCTGGAGAGTGTCTTCGGGCGCCAGCGGCATCCGGTCTGGACCATGATCGCCTCCACCATCCTGGTTGCCGTCGGGATCGGCACTCTGCTGTTAGGGTCGGGGCTGGTGGCGGCCGGGCTCGTGCTCTACGGGGCGGGAAGCGGCATCCGATCGATCGCGCAGGGCACGGTGCCGCTCGCCTTGTTCGGCCGCGCGGGTTACGCGGCGTTGATGGGGCGGTTGGCGCTCCCCAAGCTGATTGCGCAGGCGGCCGCGCCCTCGGTCGGCACGTATCTGCTGGCGCGGTTCGGCCCCGACGCACTCGTCTCCATGTTGTGCGCGGCGTCTTTGGTCAATGTCGGGCTGGCGCTGGCGCTACTCCCGTTCGCGCGCGCTCGGGGCGGCCCGGGCTAGGAGCCGCGCCGCTGGGTCGCTAGTCTCGCGTAGCCGAAGTGGAGGAACACCATGGCCGACCCGGAAATCGCCAAGCTGCGCGAGTTGCTCGCATCCCGCCCGCGACCGGACGACGTCGGCGAGCGTCGCCGCGCGATGGACGCCAACGCCACAACCTTCCCGCTCGACCCGTCGATCAAGGTGGAGGCGGTGACCGCCAACGGCGTCCCCGCGGAGTGGACCGCCGCGCCCGGTGCGGACGCCAAGCGCGTCGTGCTCTACGTTCACGGCGGAGGCTACGTGTATGGCTCCATCCTGAGCCATCGGCATCTCGTCGCGGAGATCGGCGGGGAGGCGCGCTGCCGCACCCTCGCGTTGGACTACCGGCTCGCACCCGAGCACCCGTTCCCCGCACCTGTCGAGGACACGCTGGCTGCGTACCGCTTCCTGCTGGATAGTGGAATTGAGGCCAGGCACATCACAATCGCCGGCGACAGCGCGGGCGGCGGGCTGGTGGTGGCGGCCATGGTGGCGATCCGCGACGCCGGGCTCAATCAGCCGGCGTGCGGGTGGGCCATCTCGCCCTGGGTGGACATGGAAGCGCTCGGCGGGACGTTCACCTCGCTTGCGCACGTGGATCCGATGGTTACTAGGGAAACGATCACCGACATCGCCGCGACGTATCTCGGCGGCGCGGACCCTCGATCGCCGCTTGCCGCCCCGATCCACGCCGACCTGCGCGGAATCGCGCCCTTGCTGATCCAGGTGGGCGCGGCTGAGACGTTGCTCGACGACTCGCTTCAATTGGCGGGAAAGGCGGGGGCGGTGGACGTGCCGGTCCGCCTCGAGATCTGGCCCGAGATGGTCCATGTCTGGCACGTGTTCCACCGCATGCTGGGCGCCGGTCGGCGTGCGATCGCCGAGGGCTCGGCTTATGTCAGCGCCGCGATGGGATGAGCCGGTTGATCGCCTCCCATACGTCATCGCGCGAGGACCGAGCGCGAAGCGGGCGGGACGCGGCGATCCAGGGCGGCGGCGCGCAACGGGCGACCCTGACCGCCACGCCGACCAACTCGACTCGCGGACAAGGTCTTGACGAAGCATCGCCGTAATCAGGCCGCAACGAGAATGGCTCCGGCCGAAACCGGAGCCGTTTGCCGGAAGGGTCCGACCGTCAGCCGTTGCTGCTGCGGTTGCCGAGCAGTTGAAGCATCAGCATGAACAGGTTGATGAAGTTCAGATATAGGCTCAGCGCGTCGTAGACGCTCCGCTTGGCCGCCACGTCCGGGCCCATCGCGGAGGAAAACTGGACGTAGTCCGCCTTGATGCGCTGCGTGTCGTACGCCGTGAGCCCGGTGAACACCACGACACCGATGATGCTGACCATGAACTGAAGAGCCGAGCTCGCGATGAACATGTTCACCACGCTCGCGATGATGATGCCGATCAGGCCCATCATCAGGAAGCTGCCCATCCGGGTCAGGTCCGTCCGGGTCGTGTAGCCCCAAAGGCTCATCGCCGCGAACGTCGCCGCCGTAACGAAGAACACCGCCCCGATGGAGCTTTCGGTGTAGATGACGAAGATGTTGGTCAGGCTGGCGCCCATCACCGCGCAGAACGCCCAGTAGAGCCCTTGCGCGGCGCTGCGGCCGAGCCGGTTCACGCCCAGGCTCAGCACCAGCACGAAGGCGAGCGGCGCCACCATCGACACGAGCCCGAGCCCGGTCGGGTGGAGCGCTAGCTGCCCGTAGCGGTTGGGCGCGACAGTGAAAAAAAGCTCGCTAAGGCCCGTGTGGGCGATGCCGTAGGCGACGATGCCAGTCAGCAGCAGGCCCGAGGTCATCCAGTTGTAGACCCGAAGCATGTAGGCCCGCAGCCCTGCGTCCAATACGGCCGCAGATGCGGTGGCGCCTGGCGCGCCAGGGTACGTCCGATAGTCGGGACTGTAGGCCATGGTTTGCGTCTTTCCTCAACGGGCGAGACTGCCCGAGGCTGTTAGTTTGTAGATGGACCCAACCCGTTCAAGCGGGATCGGGCAGCGGGCGCCGCTAATCGTTTCGTAACAAGGGCGCCGCTTTCGCCCTCAGCGCCGCCGCCGTTCCGGCATAGCCGAACACGAGCATGAGTGCTACGCATAGCAGCACTGTAGCAGCAAGGCGGCCGGGCAGGAAGGCCCAGGGGGCGGCCATCAAGTAGCGCACCACGCCGTAGCTCGCGGCGGTGCCGACGACGGCGGCGATCAGCCCCGCGACAAGGCCGAGCACGCCGAACTCGACCAGCCAGGCGGCGCGGATCTGCGATCGCGTGGCGCCCAGCGTTCTCAGCACCACCGCTTCCCGGACACGGCGCTGCTGCCCGGAGGCCACGGCGCCGGCCAGCACCAAGGTGCCGGCGAACAGGGTGATCGAGCCTGTGGCGGCCAGCGCGGTCGCGATCCGGTCGAGGAGGTCGGCCACGGAGCGGAGGATGTCCTCGATGCGAATGCCGGTGACGTTGGGCAGGGCGTCGGTCACGGCGCGGAGCAGGGCGCCCTGGTCGGCCGGCGCGGCCCGCACCGTCGCGATGAAGCTGTGCGGAGCGTGGGCGAGCAGGCCGGGGCTCGCCACCATGGCGAAGTTGAGCGACAGGCTGCGCCAGGCAATGTCGCGCAGATTGGCGATCGTGAGGTCCACGTCGCGGCCCAGCACGTTCACCCGGATGGTGTCGCCGATGCCGACACCCCAGCCCTTCGCGAGGCCCGCGTCGAACGAAACCAGCGGCTTGCCGTCGTAGTCGGGCGGCCACCACTGGCCCGCGACCACGTGCGTACCTCCGGGCGGCTCGGCGGCGTAGGTCAGGCCGCGGTCGCCGCGCAGCGCCCAGCGGGTGTCGGGGGTCGCCTGCACCTGATCGGCAGGCACGCCCTTCACCGCCACCACGCGGGAGCGCAGGCTCGGCATGGTTCGGACCGACGTGACGCCTGGGGCGTGGCTCACCAGGACGTCGAATCGATCGATCTGGTCGCTTTGGATATCGACGAAGAAGAACGAGGGCGCGTTCGCCGGCAGCTGCTCGAGCACTTGCTGGCGCACGTTGCCCTGGATCAGCGCCACCGCCGCCAGGGTGGACAGGCCGAGGCCGACGGACACGAGCATCAAGGGGGTCGCCGAGCCCGGCCGATGAAGGTTGGCGACGCCGAGCCGCGCGGAGGGAGCGGCGCGGCGGGG
>CAXUIE010000144.1:0-7984 GCA_964250825.1 uncultured Acidisphaera sp.
GGTCGGCGGATCAACCGGGATCGCGGCCAGCGGGGCGGCCAGCGCCGGCGCGCCGATGGTGTCCGGGAGCGTGGCGTCGGTCCGCCCGGCCACCGCGATGATGGCGCCGGCCGCGACCTCCTCGACCGGCACCCGGTCGAGCCCGCGGAACGACATCAGCTTGGTCAGCCGCCCGGTTTCCACCACGCGGCCGTCCACGCTGAGCACCTTGACCTGCATGTTCAGCTTGGCGCGGCCCTGCTCGACCCGCCCGGTCAGCACCCGGCCCAGGAAATTGTCGTAGTCGAGGATGGACGCGACCATCGCGAACGGCGCGTTCTCGTCCACCGTCGGCGGCGGGACGTGCCGGAGCACCAGGTCGAACAGCGCCGACAGGTCCTTGCGCTCGCCGTCCAAGGTCTCCGTCGCCCAACCCTGCCGGCCGGAGGCGTAGAGCATCGGGAAGTCGAGCTGCGCATCGGTCGCGTCCAACGCGGCGAACAGGTCGAACACTTCGGTGTGGACCTCGTCGGGCCGCGCATCGGCGCGATCGATCTTGTTGACGACGACGATGGGGCGGAGCCCGCGCGCCAGCGCCTTGCCGACCACGAACTTGGTCTGCGGCAACACGCCCTCGGCGGCGTCCACCAGCACGATCGCGCCGTCCACCATGTTGAGGATGCGCTCCACCTCGCCGCCGAAATCGGCGTGGCCCGGCGTGTCTACGATGTTGATCCGGGTGTCGCGCCACACCACCGAGGTGCATTTCGCCAGGATGGTGATGCCGCGCTCGCGCTCGAGCTCGTTGCGGTCCATCGCCCGCTCGGCCACCTGCTGGTGCTCGCGGAACGAGCCCGACTGCCGCAGCAGCTGGTCGACCAGGGTGGTCTTGCCGTGGTCGACATGGGCGATGATGGCGATGTTGCGGATGTTCATGGGTCGACCTTGAAGGCGGCGCCGGGGGCGCCGGTAGAAACGGTGCGGGTTGAGCTTGATGCAGCGCACACATAGGGCGTCGCGGGCGCTTCGGCGAGGCGAAAACGTGACGGGCCACGGCACCGTAACACGCGGTACGGCTCCGCGAACGACGTTGCTATAAGGATAACGCCAGCGACGACGCCTTCATCTCGCCGCCGGCCGGAAGGGAGGGTCCCATGCTGACACGGCGCGACGTCCTGGCGAGGTTGGGGCGCGGATCGGCCGCGCTCGGCCTTGCCGCCCCCCTGCTCACCGGGCGGGCTCTTGGGGATGACGCGGTGACGCTCCCGTTCACGAACGGCGACCGCCCGCTGGTCGCCTATCCCGGCAAGCGCCCGCTGATCCGGCTCACGACCCGCCCGCCGCAGCTCGAAACGCCGTTCTCCGTGTTCGACGAGGGCGTGCTCACCCCCAACGACGCGTTCTTCGTCCGCTATCACCTGGCGGACATCCCGCTTTCCATCGACCCGGACGCCTTTCGCATCGACGTCAAGGGCCGGGTCGACCGGCCGTTGTCCTTGTCGTTGGCGGACCTCAAGACCGGCTTCGATCCGGTCGAGGTCGTGGCGGTGAACCAGTGCTCGGGCAACAGCCGCGGCTTCTTCGAGCCTCGGGTCGCCGGCGGTCAGCTCGGCAACGGCGGAATGGGCAACGCGCGCTGGACCGGCGTGCCGCTGCGCGCCGTGCTGGATCGGGCCGGCGTCCGCAAGGAGGCGGTGCAGGTCGCGTTCGGCGGGCTCGACGGGCCGGTCAGCCCGGAAACGCCGGATTTCGCCAAGGCGCTCGACATCGACCACGCCCGCGACGGCGAGGTCATGCTGGCGTACGGCATGAACGGCGCCGACCTGCCGTGGCTGAACGGGTTTCCGGTCCGGCTCGTCGTGCCGGGGTTCTATGGCACGTACTGGGTCAAGCACCTCAACGAGATCACCGTGCTCGACACCGCCTTCGACGGCTTCTGGATGCAGACCGCCTACCGCATCCCGGCCAACGACTGCGCTTGCGTCACGCCGGGTCAGGCGCCCGCGAAGACCAAGCCGATCGGGCGCTACGACGTGCGCTCGTTCATCACCAGCCTCGCCGACGGCGCGACGGTCCGCGCCGACGCGCCCACGCTGCTGCGCGGCATCGCGTTCGATGGAGGGTACGGGATCGCCGAAGTCGCGGTGTCCACCGATGGCGGCGGCACCTGGGCGACTGCGACGCTCGGCGCGGACTTCGGCAAGTATTCCTTCCGACCCTGGAGCCTGCCCGTCACCCTGGCGGCGGGACCGCACGAGATCAGGGTGCGCGCGGTCAACCGCATCGGCCAATCGCAGCCGCTCGCGCCGTTGTGGAATCCGGCCGGCTACATGCGGAACGTCGTCGAAGCCATCCGCGTCGAGGCGGCGTAGGAGAGCGGCATGATGCGACTTGGAAGCATGGCCGGCGCGGTTGTCCTTTTGCTGGCGAGAGCGGCCGCAGCCGCGTCGCTGAGCTATGCCTTGCCGGACGAAACGGCGCAGCTCCGGCCCGGTCAAGGCCCAGCGTTCGAGGCGACGCAGAGCAACTGCGTTGCGTGCCACTCGGCCGACTACATCGCGACGCAACCCCCGCGGCGCGGCGCTGGATTCTGGCAAACGGAAGTGAGCAAGATGGTGAAGCTCTACCACGCGTCGATCGGCGAGGCCGACGCCAAACTGATCGTGGAGTACCTGGCGAAGGCTTATTGAGCACAGAAGCTCGGCATCATTCTCCGTGGATGGGCAGGTCGACCCAACCGTCAGGCATCACAATACGGGCCTCGACTTCGGCGTGCTCTGCCAGCAGGTGAAGCAGGTTGCCGCCATCGAGAAGTTCGAGCGGCTTGCCTCTGGCGAAGTCGAATGCCGCCCTACCGTACCCGCTCGTGGTCACCAAAATGCCTTTCGAGGCACCTTCGTTCTGCACGGTCCCAAATAGGTCACGGACCGCACTCACGCCGACCGTATTCTTGTAGCGTTTTGCCTGAATGACGACCTTGCCGCCAAAAACGGGCCGTGGATCAAACGCGACGCAATCGACGCCGCCGTCGCGTGACGGACGTGTCTGCCGCGTATCCAAACCCATGGTGGCGAAAAGGTTAGTGATAAGGCCTTCGAACTCGGCCGGGGTAAGATCCATGAGGTTCGGGCGGTGATCAAGTTTCGTTAATACATCGTCCGTGTCTACGAATCGTGGATCGACCATGTCGAGCTCGAGCAGCGGCTTCACCGGCAAGAGTTCGGCAGGCGCCCGAGATACCGAAGCTTTCAGCGATCGTAGGCAGTGCTCCGGGTGAACCTGAGACAAGTTGAGCGAATGAAAAGTGTCAGCTGTTATCCTAACCGAAAGGAGGCAAACACGAACTTGGTGACCGGTTGCGGGATCGATCCTGTCCAGCATTCCGTTGACCGTGAGACAATCGATGACCGCAACGGGACAGCTGCGGAAGACAGTGTCGATCCACTTGAGGGCGACCTGACTTATCAGGTAACCGTAAAGCTCCTTTCGCTTGCTTGATGGACGCGCGATAGCCTCAAAGCGGTCTGTGGACTTGATGTATTTGAAGCCGCTTTCGTGGGGAATGGCGGAAAATTCTGGAAGTTCAACGTCCAGAACGAGATGCCGGGACGCTGACGAGTAGCCAACGTCAGCCGAAATCGCGTCTGGCTCGCCCTGCAGGCCCTTGTCGATGACGAGCTTTAGATAGGCGATCACAGCAGCATGTTCGGCGCTGTCCACCCCACGCTGTAGTTCGCGAACATCGCGATTGGTCCGGTCGAGTTCAATCCTTCGGGCTTCGTCTTCAACCTGGAACGCTTGCAGCGCCCGAGCGCGAGCTTCCAGGCGTTCAAGGTGAGCCGCATGAGCGGCCCCAGATTGCCGCCTAGCCTCCTCAAGCCTGCGATTGTGGCGCCCAACGACGCCGGGGATCATGCGTGCTATGAAGCCGGGAGCTTCCGGCATAAATCCTTCGGGCTCCGGCGCGGCTGAAATCCAAGGCTGCTCATCGAATTTGGCAGGTTCGAATTTCGTCATCATCGCATTCAGATCGACCCCCGGATCCTTGGCGAGTGCCCGAGTGAGCAACGTGCGAATAGCGTTCTCGCGATCGCTGATTTCGCGAGTGAGCGCCTCCGCCTCTTCCATCTGTACGGCAACGTGAAGGCGGACCGCCTCTTTTGCATCGGCCTTAGCATTGCGCTCAGCAACTCTGAGCGCGCGGTAGTTGGCGGCTTGCAGACGAGCTTGCTCCTGCTGTCGAGCGCGCTCCGCCCGCCCAACATAGCGAGCGATAGCGCGCATTCTCCACCCGAAGCTGCGTCGGCTCATGTCAGATCATCCCGTAAGGACAAGGCCCGGATTGATTTGGAACCGTGCGCCGCCTCCTCGTGAGACTTTGTGCCCTCAATGCAGTTACCTTTGCGTTAAAAGACCCAGAGGAAGGCTCCAAACCAAGTGGCGACCGTCTGCAAAACGCTAGGCGGAAGCCCGCTCACCCGTTCAAGAACCGACGCGCCGCCTCGCCCAGCACCTGCACACCCAGGGCAAGATCCTCATCCTTGGTGTCCTCCGCCCAATGGTGGCTGACGCCGCCGATCGAGGGCACGAACAGCATCGCCGCCGGCATCCGCCGGGCGATCACCTGCGCGTCGTGGCCGGCGCCGGACGGCATGCGCTGCCAGGCGGCCGGCGCGAGCTGTTCGGCGGCGGCTTCCAGCGCGGCCATCAGCGCCGGGTCGCACACGGCCGGCACCGAAAGCGACACCGGCTCCAACGTCACGGCGCAGCGCTCGCGCCGGTTGCTGTCGCGCACCAGCGCGCGCAGCCCCGCTTCCATCCGCTCCAGAACGGGCACCGACACGTCGCGGAACTGGAACCAAACATCGGCGGAGCCGGGGATGATGCTCGGCGCCCCGGGGTCGAGCGCGATGCGCCCCGTGGTCCAGGTGCTTCGCTCGCCGGCGATGCGGGGGAACTCGGCGTCGATCGCCGCGAGCAGCCGCACCGCCGCGAGCCCGGCGTCGCGCCGCTCCGCCATCGTCGTGCCGCCGGCGTGATCCTGCTGACCTTCCACGCGGAGCCGCCACTGCCAGATCGCGACGATGCCGGTGACGACGCCGATCCGCAGCCCCGCCCCCTCGAGCTGCGTGCCCTGCTCGATGTGCATCTCGAGGAAGCCCTTGTGCCGTCCCGGATCGAGGCGCATCCGCTGCTTTCCGGCAAGCCCCGCCGCCGCGAGCGCCTCGCGCAGCGGCGTGCCGTCGGTGCGGTTGCGGCTGCGGTCGATCTCCGCCTCCTCGAGTTCGCCGTTGATCGAGCGGCTGCCGAGGAATCCGCCCTCGAAATGCCCTTCCTCGTCGGCGAACGCGCACACGTCCACGGGCAGCCCGGCCCGCGCGAGCGCCACCCCCGCCATCACCCCGAGCGCGCCGTCGAGCCAGCCCGCCTCGTTCTGGCTTTCGATATGGCTGCCAACCAGGAGGCGCGAACCCGAGCCGGGATGCCGGCCATACACGTTGCCGATTCCGTCAATCGACGCTTCGAGCCCGCACAACCGGAGCCGCTCCATCAGCCAGCGGCGCGATTCCATGTCCTGCGGCGAGTAGGTCGGCCGATGCACGCCGGTGCGAAATCGGCCAATCCCGCGCAGTTCGTGGAGATCGCGCAGGAAGGCTTCGGTGTCGATCATGGGGTCTCCGGAGCGATGCGAGCGCTCAGCCGAACAGCTTGGCCGCCACCTCGGCGACATGCCTGCCCTGGAAGCGCGCGCCGGCCAACTCGTTCTCGCTCGGCTGCCGCGAGCCGTCACCGCCTGCCATCGTGGTCGCGCCGTATGGGCTGCCACCCGTGACCTCGTCCAGCGTGAGCTGGCCCTGGAAGCTGTAGGGCAGCCCCGTCACCACCATCCCGAGATGCAGCAGGTTGGTGATGATCGAGAACAGGGTGGTCTCCTGCCCGCCATGCTGGGATGCGGTGGAGGTGAAGGCGGACCCGACCTTGCCGTTCAACGCGCCGCGCAGCCACAACCCGCCGGTCTGGTCGAGGAACGCCGCCATCTGCGACGACATCCGCCCATACCGGGTGGGCGTGCCGACGACGATCGCGTCGTAGTTCTCGAGATCGGCGACGGTCGCGATTGGCGCGGCTTGTTCGAGCTTGAAATGATGCGCGCGCCCTATCTCTTCCGGCACCGTCTCCGGCACGCGCTTGACATCCGCAGTCGCACCGGCCTCGCGAGCCCCGCTAGCGATCGCTTCGGCCATCTGTTCGATGTGGCCGTACGTCGAGTAGTACAGCACCAGGACCTTGGCCATCGATGTCTCCAGGGATTGGGTGGTGGTCAGCGGCTTCGGCGACCGCGGGGAGCGGTTATCCTGGCAGGTGTCCGGAAAACGTCAAAGCCAAAGTCGGCGTCGCGGTTGGCAAAAAAAGGCCGGGAAGGGGACCGGCATCGCCCGTCATGCGACCTGACGAGCGGGCCGGCTTATGGCCGCTGCGCGCGCCGGACAGCGCTCACGATCAGGATGAGCGCAAGCCCGCCGAACAGGATCGCTCCGTTCCAAGCCGAAGCAATCGCAAGCTGGGCCGAGCCCAGCCACGCGAGCGCGAGCCACGCGAGGATCGCCGTCGCGAAGCCCGCGTCATCGACGAACAACCCCCAAACCTCTCGCACGATCGCGCGGAGCGATTTCATCACGCTTTCCCCCCGACGGAGATGCGGGCGTGACCGCGCGCCGCTTGGCGACAAGCCGGGACCGCCAGCAAGCCGACGGCGAGATAACCTGCGACAAGCGCCAGGATCGACCAGTCCTCACCGGGCCAGGCCACCGCTACGCCCTCCCCGAACCAGAACGTCCCGAAGGCCGAAAGCAACACCCCGACCACGAACTTCAGCGCGTTCTCCGGGATGTTCGCGAGCGGCCGGTGAACAACCAGACCGAGAGCCGCCACCACGAGCAAGGCCGCGACGGCGCCCAGGCTGACCGGCGCCAACAGCCCCGAACCCCCGGCTCCCATGGCGATCACGATGAACACGACCTCCGTGCCCTCAAGCATCGTGATCTGGAACGCGCCGGCGAAGGCGATCCGGTCCCAGCCGCCGGCGATGCCGTGCGCGCGCATGGAATCGACCTGCTTGCCAAACGCCGCCGTCTCGTCGCGCAGCGGGATGACCCGGCCGGACCGCAGGATCGCCTTGCGCAGCCAGCGCAGCCCGAACAGCAGCAGCAGGGCGCCAACGACGAGTTGCACGACCCCCAGCGGTACCGCCGCGAGCGCGCGGCCGAACGCGACAACGAGGATCAGCATGACGCCGAGCGCGGCGCCGGTTCCGAGCAGGGCATCGCGCCAACCCCGAACGCTGCCGATCGCCAAGATGACCGTCAGCGCCTCAACAAACTCGACCAGCGACGCGAGGAACGCCGCCAAGACGGACGGGCCGGCATGGGCCCAGGCAAGGTTCGTCACGCCGATCCCCTTCTTCGTCGCTGAGATGAACCCTTCTCAGCAGCCCGCGAAGCGGTCAAATCGCGACGCCGGCGCGTCCAAACGCAAAACTTGCGAATGAAACGAACCCGTCGCGCGTTGACCACGGCTGCGGGCCGGCCTCAAACGTCCAGGTTGGCGACTTTCAAGGCGTTGCCAACGATGAACTCGCGCCTCGGCTCCACCACGTCGCCCATCAAGGTCGAGAACACCTGCGCCGCGTCCTCGACGTCCCCCACCTCGACCTGCAGCATGGTTCGCGCCGCCGGATCCAGCGTGGTCTTCCAAAGCTGGTCGGGGTTCATCTCGCCCAAGCCCTTGAAGCGCTGGATCGCTAGGCCGCGCCGCCCGTGCGCGAGCAGCCGGTCGAACGCGGTCGCCGGGCCGCGCACGTCGTGCTCCGCCGAATCCAATTTCAGCCGGGCGGGCTCGGCGAACCGCTGGGTCAACGTTTCCGCGCGCTCGGCAAGCCAGCGAGCGTCGGCGCTCCGCATCGCGGCGGCGTCCAAGGTGTATTTCTCCGCCACGCCGCGCACCG
>CAXUIE010000145.1:0-7982 GCA_964250825.1 uncultured Acidisphaera sp.
GGCGATAAAGGATTTGTTCTGCACCGAAGGCGTGCGCACCACCGCGGGGAGCCGCATTCTCGGCCCGTTCGTGCCGCCCTACGAGAGCACCGTCACCGCCAAACTGCTGCGTGACGGCGCGGTGTTCCTCGGCAAGGCCAATCTCGACGAGTTCGCGATGGGCTCATCGAACATCACTTCCGCTTACGGGCCGGTGGAGAATCCGTGGAAGCGCGCCGGCGACCCGGACGCCGTGCTGGTGCCCGGCGGCTCCTCCGGCCCGGCTGGCGCTCGGGGCGACGGGAACCGACACGGGCGGCTCCATCCGCCAGCCCGCGTCGTTCTGCGGCGTCGTCGGACTAAAGCCGACCTACGGGCGGTGCAGCCGGTGGGGCATCGTCGCCTTCGCGTCCTCGCTCGACCAGGCGGGGCCGTTCGGCCGCACGGTGCGGGATTGCGCGATCCTGCTGCGCTCGATGGCCGGCTTCGACCCCAAGGACAGCACGAGCGCTGACCGCCCGGTGCCCGACTACGAGACCGCTTGCGGGCTGAGCCTCAAGGGTCTGCGAATCGGCGTGCCGCGCGAGTATCGGGCGGACGGCATGTCGGCGGAGATCGACGGGCTTTGGGAGCGCGGCAAGGCGTGGCTGCGCGACGCGGGTGCCGAGATCGTCGACGTGTCGCTGCCGCACACGAAATACGGGCTCGCGACCTACTACATCGTTGCCCCCGCCGAGTGCTCGTCCAATCTCGCGCGCTATGACGGGGTGCGGTTCGGCATGCGGGAGAACGGCGAGGACTTGCGCGACCTTTACGAGCGCACGCGCGCGGCGGGCTTCGGCGCGGAAGTGCGGCGGCGCGTGCTGATCGGCACCTACGTGCTGTCGGCGGGATATTACGACGCGTACTATCTCCGGGCGCAGAAGGTACGGGCATTGATCCTGCGCGACTTCACCGACGCCTTTGCCCAGGTGGACGCGCTGCTCACGCCCACCGCGCCGTCCGCCGCCTTCGCGCAAGGCGAGAACATGGACGATCCGGTGCAGATGTACCTCAACGACGTGTTCACCGTGCCGGCGAGCATGGCCGGCGTGCCCGCCATCTCCGTGCCCGCCGGCTTGGACGCGCAGCATTTGCCGCTCGGCTTGCAGGTCATCGGGCGACCGTTCGATGAGGAAACCGTGCTCGCCGTTGGCGCGGCGCTGGAGCGGGCGGCGGGTTTCGCGGCGATGCCGCCACTGCGCGCGGGAGTGTAATCGTGTCATATGCAATCGGGGGCGCTACCGGATCCTGGGAGATTGTCGTCGGCCTCGAAGTTCACGCGCAGGTCATCAGCCGGGCCAAGCTGTTCAGCGGGGCCGCGACCGGATTCGGCGCCGAGCCGAACACGCAGGTGAGCTTCGTCGACGCCGCGTTCCCGGGGATGCTGCCCGTCATCAATCGCGAGTGCGTGGCGCAAGCCGTGCGCACCGGGCTCGGCCTCGATGCGCACATCAACGTGGTCAGCCGGTTCGATCGCAAGAACTACTTCTACGCCGATCTGCCCGCCGGCTACCAGATCAGCCAGTATCAGCACCCGATCGTGGGCGAGGGTCGCGTCGACGTTGAACTCGCGGACGGCAGCACGCGCCGGATTGGCGTCACGCGCCTGCATCTCGAGCAGGACGCCGGCAAGTCGCTGCACGACCAGCACCCAAGCGAAAGCTACATCGACCTCAATCGAGCCGGCGTGGCACTCATGGAGATCGTCAGCGAGCCCGACATGCGCAGCCCCGAGGAAGCGGGCGCTTACCTGCGCAAGCTGCGTAGCATCCTACGCTATCTCGGCACTTGCGACGGCAACATGGAGGAAGGCTCCATGCGCGCCGACGTCAACGTCTCGGTCCGCCACCACGGCGAGCCGTTCCGCACCCGCTGCGAGGTGAAGAACGTCAATTCCGTCCGCTATGTGATGCACGCGATCGAGGCGGAGGCGAAGCGGCAGGTTGAGGTCTGGGAGGCGGGCGGCACGGTTGAGCAGGAAACCCGGCTGTATGACCCGGCGCGCGGCGCGACCCGCTCCATGCGGAGCAAGGAGGATGCGCACGACTATCGCTACTTCCCTGACCCCGACCTCCTGCCGCTGGTGCTGGACGAGAACTGGATCGCCGCGTTGCGCGAGTCGTTGCCCGAGCTGCCCGACGCGAAGCGCGCGCGCTTCGTCCGCCAGTACGGGCTGCCGGCCTACGACGCCGGCGTGCTGGTGGCCGAGCAGGCGACGGCGGACTTCTACGAGGCGGTGGCGAAGGGCAGGGACGGCAGGCTCGCCGCCAACTGGGTCATCGGCGACTTCTTCGCGGCCCTGAACCGCACCGGCCGCTCCATCGAGGACAGCCCGGTGTCCGCCGCTTGCCTGGGCGCGCTGCTCGATCTGATGGCGGACGGCACGATCAACGGCCGCATCGCCAAGGACGTGTTCGAGGCGATGGTCGAGACCGGCGAGGACGCCGTCGCCATCGTCGAGGAGCGAGGCTTGCGCCAGGTGACGGACACGGGCGCGATCGACGCGGCGGTGGACGGCGTGCTCGCCGCAAACCCCGACAAGCTTGCCGAGTACAAGGCGGGCAAGGAAAAGCTGTTCGGCTTCTTCGTCGGCTTGGTAATGAAGGCGATGGCCGGCAAGGGCAACCCGGCGCTGGTCAACGACACGTTGCGCCGGAAACTATCCTGAGGGGGCGTCATGCCGATCGAGTTGCACACCTGGAACACGCCGAACGGCCGCAAGATCAGCGTGGCCCTCGAGGAGATGGGGCTGGCGTACACGGTCCATCCGATCGACATCACCAAGGACAAGCAGTTCGAGCCTTCGTTCCTGGCCATCAGCCCGAACAACAAGATCCCGGCGATCGTCGACCCGGACGGGCCGGGCGGCGAGCGGATCAGCGTGTTCGAGAGCGGCGCCATCCTGCTCTATCTAGGCCGCAAGACCGGCCAGTTCCTCCCCGAGGGCCTTCGCGCGCAAGTCCCGGTGATCGAGTGGCTGATGTGGCAGATGGGCGGCTTCGGTCCGATGCCGGGACAGGTGCATCATTTCCTGCAAGTGGAAAACGAAGCGGACCGCCGCTACGGGCTGCAGCGCTACGCCAGGGAAACGCGCCGGCTTTACGGCGTGCTCGACGAGCGGCTCGCGGCGGCGCCGTTCGCCGGGGGGGCGGCGGTTTCCATCGCCGATTTCGCCATCATCGGCTGGGCGTGGCGTCACGAGCGGCACCAGATCGATCTTGCCGACTTTACCAACGTCCGGCGATGGTATGAGACGATGATGGCGCGTCCCGGAACCAAGCGCGGCTTCGATGTGGCGCTCAGCTAAGGTTTGACGCTAAGGGGTCGAGGCCCTAGAAGCGGCGGCGCAAACGCCGTGTCCGGCCGGGAAACCGGCCGGAGGCTGCACTCCGGCGGAGGGGTGGCCGAGTGGCTGAAGGCGGCGGTTTGCTAAACCGTTGTACGGGGTCAACCCGTACCGTGGGTTCGAATCCCATCCCCTCCGCCAATCCAGTTTTCAAGACAGTCCAGCCACGTCGGTAAACCGCTGTTTAGCCCCTTTTAACGCCCCGCATTCTAGAGTTGTCCATCCCAATCCGATAAACCCATGTTTGGTTTGTGGGTAGGAACGTGGGTAGATATGGCGCGCGCAGTGAACCGGCCTTTGTCGAGGCGCACCGGGCTGAGTGGCGCAACGCGAAGCATCGCGACCAGTGGCGAAGCACGCTTGAGACCTATGCATTTCCGGTTTTTGGCCAGCTGCCGATCGGAGAGATCGACACCACGCTGATTATGCGAGTGGTCGAGCCGATCTGGCAGGGGAAGACGGAGACCGCAAGCAGGGTGCGAGGGCGGATCGAAGCGGAGGGCTGCCGGCGGTCCCGGGCGCGGTGGGCAAGGACTGCGGGAGAGGCGCGGCTTGAACGGCGCCTGGGGGGCTGCGAAAGTCGGCTCGACGGATTTGATGAGGGCGCCCCCGTGAGCAGCAAGACATCCCGCACACTCACGGAAGGCCAGCGCGCCTACGAGGCGAAGCGGGCGGCGAAGGCCGGGATGAGCCTCGAGCGATGGCTCGACAGCAAGCAGCGCGCCGCGGAGGCCGAGGCGCGCGCGCGCCAGAAGGCCGCCGAGCCGCCGAAGCCGAAGAAGCACACGCTGTTCTCGCGGTTCATGGAGCGGGCGCGGAAGCCGCTATAGCGTCCCGCTCGCCCCGTATAAGGTGAGATTGAGCCGTCGGCCGGTCGAGTAGTTGATCCCGGCGATCTCCGCCCGCCGCACCGGCGCCACACCGCTCGCCTGCATCCGCGCGAGAAAAGCGGGCGCGTCGCCCGCGCCGATCAGGGCGAGGCCGCACGCCCGATCCGCAAGGAGGAAATTCGCCGCCTCGGCCGCGTTCACCAGCCTGGTGTCTTGCCCGACGGAAAACACGAGGCTCGGCTCGCTGAACGAGCTCGACGCGAGCACCGTTTGGGGGCAAGGCCGCGCCGCACTTACCGCCGCCGCGATCCGCGAGCTCAGCCAGACGGCGGTCAGGCGGGGCAGCACGAGGCCGTAGGTGGAGGCGAACAGGACGAGAGCCGCGGTACCCGAGGCCGCCAGCGCCGGCATCGCCCGCCCCCGGCGAACCCCGCGGAACGCGGCGATCGCCAGCCCGATCACCGCCAGCGCCGCGAGCAGCGGGACGGTTCGGACGGAGCGTTGCAGAACCCAAAGCAGCACCGGACCGGCGATCGCGAGACCGCAGGCGACGGCAAGCCACACGGCACCGTAGATCACCCGGACGGCGCGCCAGGTTCGTCCGGTGCGCCAGCCGCGGGGGGCGACGATGGCGGCGGCCGTTAGACAGGCGATCGCGGGATACGTCGGCAGGACGTAGTGCGGCAGCTTCGTCACCACGAGCTCGAACACGATCCAGGTCGGCGCGATCCAGGCGAGCAGGAACCGCACCCCAGGCTCGCGGCGGCGCGCCCACACGAACGGCAGCGCCAGCACGGCGAACAGCGATCCCGGCCAGAACGCGGCGGCGAACACGGTCAGGTAGTATCCCGGCGGCAGGCCGTGCGCCTGCTGGCCCGTGGCGACCTTGCCCAAGAAGTTCTGGCCGACCGAGTTGGCGAAGAACGCGCCGTGGCTCACGATCCAGATCGCGATGAACCACGGGGCGATCACGGCGAGCATCAGCGGCACGCCCCAGGCCGGATGCAGCCGGCGTAGCCAGCCGCCGCGCCGCTCGATGACGAGCAAGCCCACGATGGTGCCCCAACTCACCAACAGGATCACCGGGCCTTTCAGCATCACCCCGGCGCCGAGGGCCAGCCAGTACAGCGCGGCGATCCCGCGCGACGCCGGCTGAGGTCCGTCCCGATCAAGGTAGACGCGCAGCAGCGCCGCCTGCGCGGTCAGGATCGCCGCGAGCAGGGTCGCGTCGATCGTCGCCATCCGCGCCTCGACGCCGAGCAGCACGGAGCAGCCGAGCAGCAGGGCGGCGATCATCCCGACCGCGCCGCCGAACAGCGTGCCGCCAATCCATCCGGTCAGCAGCACCGCGCCGACCGCGCCGAGCAGCGAGGGGATGCGGTAGGCCCATGGCGCGCGCGCGCCGGGCGTGCTGAAGGCCGACACCGCCGCCGCTTCCAGCCAGTAGATCCCGGCGGGCTGGAGGTAGCGCGGCTTGTCCTGGAAGCGCACGTCGATGAAGTCGCCCGTCCGCAACATCTGCGACGTGGCTTCCATGTAGCGAGACTCGTCGCGGTCGATGGCCGGCAGGGAGGCGCGTCCGGGCAGGAACAGGATCAGCGCCGCCAACGCGAGCAGGACGTAATGACGGAAGCCGAGGCGGCCGAGGCCCTGCACTATCGTTCAGTCACCTGGCCGGGCCTGTGCGTCCGGCTGCGCAGCCAGATCACGCCGAGCATGTCGCCGATGCCGACCAGGGCGCGGCCCCAATTGGTGTATTTGGAGCGCCCCTTCATGCGCGGGCGGTGGGTGACGGGGTGGCACACGAGCGGGTGCCCGTAGAGCTGGAATAGCGCCGGGAGGAACCGGTGCATCCCCTCGAACGCCGGCAGCCGGAGGAAATCGCCGCCCCGAAACGCTTTAAGGCCGCAGCCGCTGTCCGGGCAGTGATCGGCGAGCACGGCCTGGCGAAATCCGTTGGCGAACCGGGTCGCGATGCGGCGGGAGAGTCCGTCATGGCGCCGCAGCCGCACGCCCGCCACCAAGGGTGCCGGGCCGCGAGCGGCGGCGCGGCCGAGTTCCAGCATGGCGACGAGGTCGCGCGGATCGTTCTGCCCGTCGCCGTCCATGGTGCCGATCCACTCGCCGCGGGCCGCCCCGATGCCGGTGCGCAGGGCCGCCGTCTTGCCGCAGCGACGGTCGTGCCGCAGCACGCGCATCCGCCCGCTGGCGCAGGATGCGAGCGCGTCCCCCGTGTTGTCAGTGCTGCCGTCGTCGACGAACACGATCTCGCTCGGGCCGGCCGATGCGAGGGCGGACGTGAGTTCGGCCACCACCGCGCCAACGTTCTCTGCCTCATTGTAGACCGCGATCACGACCGACAGCATCGGTGTTGCGGGCGGTGCGGGAACCTGCGGCTCCGGTTCGCGTCGTCCATCCAATTCAACCGATCCCCGCTCCTGGCGCGACTCCTCTTAGGTGGCCGCGCCGGCGCAAGGGGCCACGTTCCGGTCCGCCCGGCAAGCGGGCGGGAGAGAGCTTTTAGAGAGCTTCCCCCTAGCCGCAGGCCAGCGCGTAGACTTGGCGGCAGCTTTCCGGGAGCGGCATGGCCGTCCAGCTACGGCCGCCGTCGCTTGTGCCGAACACCTGGCCGGCGCGGGCGGCCGTATAGATCCGGTCCGGGTCCCGCCCGTGCAGCGCCACCGCCATCAGCGTGCTGCGCGTATCGTTCCCCTCGTCAATCCGCTTCCAGCCGCGCCGGACGTCGGCGCTTCGATAAAGCGAGCCGAAGCTGCTGTTGGCCGCCACGCTGAGGGCGGCATACATCACCCGCCCGTCATGCGGCGACACCCGGATGTCGCGACCGTAGGTCACCGGCGAGAACCGGCCGATCTCCATGTCATGCCAGCTCCGCCCGCCGTCATCGGTGCGGAACAGGCCCATGCGGACGGCGAGGAACACCGCGTCGGGCTCCGCCGGCGTCGTGACCAGGGCGTGGCCGTCCAGCATTCCCTCGATCTCGGTGTCGCTGACGATGCGGCTCTTGAGATGCGGCAGTTCGGCGAGCTTGACGAGGTCGGCGCCGCAATCCTCCCAGCTTTCGCCCCGGTCGCGCGATCGCATGGCACCATTCACCTCCAAGGTGGCGTACACCTCGTCGGGTCGGGTCGGGTGAGAGGCGAACCGCATCACCCGACAGCTGAACGGCATCTTCACCCGGTCGGGCAGATCGGGATCGGCCATGCGCCGCCAATTGTCGCCGTTATCATCGCTGCGGTACACCGCGACTGGCGAACCGCCCGCGAACCAAGTGCGCCGCTCCGTTGGATGCGGGGCGATGGACCAGATCGCCATGTCGCGGTCAGGCAATCCGAGCCGCTCCCAAGTCTCGCCCCGATTGGCGCTGCGAAAGGGGCCGTCGGCGGTCCCGGCGTAGACAACATCCGGATCATGCGGGTCCACGGTGATCGCCTGCGCGTTCGTTTCCGGGAGACCCGTGCCGAGACGCTCCCAGCGGCCGCCGTCGGCTTCCCGGCGGTAGATGCCGCCGACGCCTCCGTCCTTCGTGCTCCAGGCGGCGGCGTAGACATGCGTGTCTGCCACGTGCGTCTCCTCCCCGAATCGCTCGTAAAGAACTGTAGCAGGAAGCCTCGGAACTGCGACCTGCCGTCGCGCCGCGACGGTCGCGTCGCCATGTGGGGCCGGTCACTTCGGAGAGGAGACAGATGAAGCGGTTTCTGGCGGCCCTGTTGCTTGGCGCTAGCATGGCGGGAGCGGCCAACGCCCAGCCCCCGCCCATCCCCTAC
>CAXUIE010000146.1:0-1787 GCA_964250825.1 uncultured Acidisphaera sp.
GAAGGTCAGCCCGAGCAGCGCCACACGGCGCTTGCCGGTCGCCTCCACCATGCGAAACGCTTCGGCGATCTGATTCTCGTTGGCTTCAAGAATGCCGTCGAGCAGGGGCGTCGCGACGTCGTTGGCGCGGGCGAAGAAGCGCAGGCCGCGCAGGTCCTTCGGGAGGCAGGAGCCGCCGAACGCGAAGCCCGGACGCAGATAAGCCGGCGACACGTTCAGCCGCGTGTCGGAGCAGAGGATTTCCATCACCCGCCGGCCGTCGAGCCCGGCCGAGCGGCTGATCAGCCCGATCTCGTTGGCGAAGCTCACCTTGAGCGCGTGCCAGGCGTTGTTGGCGTACTTGATCGCCTCCGCCTCGCGCAGCGACACGCGGAACACCTGGCCGCCATTGCCGTCGTTGAGGCTTTCGAGCAGGTCGGCGGTGCGCCTGTCGCGCTGGCCGATCACCACCGTGCCAGGCTCGTCGAAATCCCTGAGCGCGGTCGTTTCGCGCAGGAACTCGGGATAATAGCCGACGCCGAAATCAGCGCCGGCGTGCAAGCCGGACGCCTGCTCCAGCACGGGGATCACCGTCCCATCCATCGTCCCCGGAACCACCGTGCTCCGGAAAACCACCGCATGCCGCCCTGACTTGGCGCGCAAGGCTTGCCCGATCTCGCGCGCGACCGCCGCCACGGCCGAGAGGTCGACGCGGCCGTTCGGCAGGCTCGGCGTGCCCACGCACACCAGGCTGAGGTCGGTTTCGCGCACCGCCACCGCCGCGTTCGTCGTCGCGGTGAGCCGCCCGTCGGCGACGGCGCGCGCGGTCACCGCGTCGAGCCCCGGCTCGATAACCGGCGACTGCCCATCGGCGAGCCGCGCCACCTTCTCGGCGTTATTATCGACAGCAATCACGCCATGGTCGGACCGGGCCAGGCAGGCGGCGCAAACCGCGCCCACGTAACCCGCGCCAAAGATGCTGATCTTCATGGAATGCTTTCGTGCCTTGTAATGTCGCCAAGCTGGACGGGCGCGGGCGCCGATGAATGGGCTGCCGCAAGCATCTCGGCGTAGATGTCGGCGAACTGCGATTCGACCGTTTTGATGTCGAGATGCGCCTCGAAGGCGGCGCGGCCGGCGCGTCCAATCACGGCGCGTCGCTCCGGGTCGTCGAGCAACGCGGCGAGCGCGTCCGCCAGCGCGGGGACGTCGCCGGGCGGAACCAGCATTGCGTTATCGCCGTGCCGGAGAACATCCGGGTGCGCGCCAACAGGGGTTGCCACAACCGCGACACCGTTGGCGAGTGCCTCGATGAGCGTCACGCTGAAACCCTCGATGTAGGACGGCACCGCGACGATGCTCGCGTTCCGCAGCAGTGCCGACGCGCGCGCCCGGTCGACCCATCCAAGGAACTCGACGCGTTCCGTCAGCCCGGCGATCGCGGCGCACGTCGCATGCTCCGCCCAGTCGCCACGCCCCGCGCAGACCAGATGCCACGGTCGGTCCGAGATGCGCCCGAGGGCGGCGATCAGCTCGGCAATGCCCTTCCATGGCGCGAATTCGCCGAGAAACAGGATGAGAGGCGCCCCACGCGGCAGCCCAACGGCCGGCGCGCCCGGATCGGGTGCGCCGTTGAAAACCACGCGCACGCGCCCTGGTGCGACCCCGATCTCATCGACGACGAGCCGCTGCCATCGCGCCCCGAGCACGACCACCGCCGATGCAGCGGTGAAAGCGGCTCGCACCAGCCGTTTTTTCCGCGCCCCGAGCGCGCCGAAATAGGTATCGTAATTGCCGGGATGCAAGTG
>CAXUIE010000146.1:1797-2873 GCA_964250825.1 uncultured Acidisphaera sp.
GGTAGGGGACGCGGAGCAGCGCCAGCACGCGGCAAACCACCACCTTGCGGACCGTGCTGCCGCTATCCGCCATGTGCACGTGCGCGATCGCCCGCCGCTTCGTCGCGCGAACGAACACCGTCCGCAGCAGCGCGGCCGCGAAAAATATCGGCGACAGCAGGATCAAGTATGGACCGCGCGTATCAAGGCAGATGACTTGTTCGACCCGTCCCGCCCCGGCGCGCGCGCGCAGCAAGTTCCCCGCCATGCGGCCGATGCCGCCCGCGTGCTCGAGCCCGCCGCCCCAATACATCAGAACGATCGGCCGTCCGGCCACGTCGCGCCCGGTCTGCAACACGCCCGCTTACATCCGACGCTCGATGAAGCTGGGGATGTGCGACTCGTAGCGATTGAGAACGACGCCGAGAATGCGGGCGCCCGAGCCCTCGATCAGATCGCGGGCGCGAACGAGCTGCTCATGTCGTGGCTGCGCCGCCCGCACAACCAGCAGCACGCCGTCGCTCTTGCGGGCGATGTTGACCATCTCGGCCCGCTCGAGGACCGGCGGCCCGTCCACGATGATCACCGGCCAGCTGTCCCGCAACTGCTCGTAGATGTCGCCGATTTCCGCGACCGCGGGCTCACCGCGGCAGTCCGCTCCGGCGAGCGTCGCGCTGTAAAGCCACTCCGAGCCGGACTGCGTTATAGCCGCGCCGAGATCGCCGCCGCTGTTTCTCGCGCCCGCCAGGCTGCGGCCGCCCCCGTCCGAGCGCGGGCGGCCAGGCGTCGCCGCCGCATCAATCAGCAGCGTTCGGTAGCGGCGCAGGCTTGCCGCATGGGCCGCCAGCGTCCGCGCGATCGTAGACGTCCCTTCGCCCGCCTGCGCCGCGGCGACATGGAGCACCAGCGCACCCCGATCGTCGAGAAGCGGGTGCAGCCGCGCGAAGAGCTGAGCGGCCTGCACGCCCATCGCGGACGGCGTTTCGGCCGCGATGGTCTGGGGAGTCGCGGCGGGCGCCGGCGCCGCCGCCGGTGTTCGTGCCGGCGTGGCCTCGGCGCGCGGGGGCGGCGGCGGGTCGGACGGGCGCGGCGCGGGG
>CAXUIE010000146.1:2883-7949 GCA_964250825.1 uncultured Acidisphaera sp.
AGGCCAGCGAAAGGAAGTCCGGCGCAACCTCCTGCTCGTCGCGGGTACGCTTTAGAAGCTCGATGATGCCGGTCACAGAGGAACCTTGCGGTGCGGGGTGAATCGGTCGAGCACGCGACGCGAGGGCGCCGACGCGGGGGCCTGCGCCGGCCGAGCAGGGCGCCTCTCACCATTGCTGGCGCGGGGCCGCGTCTCAGAACGCGTTCTCGTCATGGAACACGCGCACTACCGTGAGCAGCAGGATCTTGAGATCGAGCAGGAGCGACCAGCCATCGATATAGGCGTTGTCGAGCCGCACGCGCTCGGACACCTGCTCGCGCGTGGTCGTTGCCCCGCGATATCCGTTGATCTGGGCCCAGCCGGTGATGCCGGGCTTGACCCGGTGGCGGTTGGCGTAGTCGTCCACGATCTCGCTGCACAGAAGGCCGCCGGTGCGCATGTCGATCGGCAGCGGCCGCGGCCCTACCAGCGACATCTCGCCGCGCACCACGTTGATCAGCTGCGGCAGCTCGTCGAGGCTCGACGCGCGCAGAAACGCGCCGATCGGCGTCACGCGCGGGTCGCCGCGGGTCGCCTGCACGCGTCCGCCAAGATCGGCGACGTCGGCGCGCATGCTGCGGAACTTATAAACAGTGAACTCGCGGCTGCGGAATCCATGCCGCTTCTGCTTGAAAACGGCGTCACCCGGGCTGGTCAACCGGACCGCCACGGCGATCACCAACAGGAGTGGCGAGAGTCCGATCAGCAGCAGCGAGCCAAGAACCCGATCCTCCAAAGCCTTCATCATCGTTTGGCGGCGTCGCAGCGGTCGGCGCACCACTCGTCGCAAGGGCAAGCCGTCCACGGAGAACGCCTCGATGCCCGACTCTTCTGTCCGCGCCATCGCTTGTTCGTCCAAAGCCGGCAACGCTTCGGAGCAGATCGCCACGTCGATCGCGAAGGGAGCCAACTCGCGGGCGAGCTCCGCCGCCCGCGCCTGGTGAGCGCTCGACAAGGCGATGACGACGCGGTCGACCTCACCTCGCATGGCGAGCTCTCGGAGATTGCGCCAGCGCGGCTCGGCCTCGCTTGGACGGCGCGTTGCGTCTCCCTGGTCATCGAACAATCCGACGAGATGGGTGGCCGCGCCGCCCCGTTCGAAATGCGACACGACGCGTTCGGCCAGCAGACCGCTGCCGAGCACCGCCACCCGCTCCCGAACCAGCTCCTTCATCGGCGGCAGCGAGGCAGAGGCCACC
Organism: uncultured Acidisphaera sp.; assembly: GCA_964250825.1. GTDB lineage: Bacteria > Pseudomonadota > Alphaproteobacteria > Acetobacterales > Acetobacteraceae > CAVWQV01. The sequence continues at coordinate 4,122 of CAXUIE010000146.1, forward strand.
AGCGCGATGCGCCCGAGCGTGAGCAGCATCAGAGTGAGCGCCGCCCATTCCACCAACATCTCCGCGGTGAACGGCCAGTCCGGCCCGGAAGCGGCGGCGATGCCAACGAGAAAACCGAGAATGGACGCGAGCGCGACCGCGGCGCGGGCCATCGCCGCCATCCTTCGCCGCCCACCCGCGCTGCCATAAAGGCCGGCCCAATCAAAACAGAACGGCGCGACCAGAGCCGCTACGAGCAACAACCGGCCCTCCCCCGGCTGATGCCACGCCCAGCCGGCGCCGCCCGGGATGCCGAGCGTGGCGTTCAGCAACAAGAACGCCGCGGCCAGCATGGCCAACAGATCGAAGGCGCGAAGCACCCGCGACTCGGCCATTCTTCGCTCTGCACGACCGGAAAGGGAAAAGGCATGCCAGGCGAGGTCCGCCGCCCTCCAGCCTTCGAGCGGCTGGGATCGGCCTGAGCTTTCGATCGCGATCGCCTCATCATGTTCGGACATAGAACGTTCCTGGGGCTTGAATGTCGTTGCGCAATGAACTTAATTTCCCAGATGGCTTCTGGTTTTTCATACGGAACGTAACCGTTCCGTACTCGCTTACGGCACCGCCTCCGCCCTCGCTTATGGCGCGGCCCTGTCGCAATGATCTTACACAACAACGTGTCCGGTCTCACAATTAAACTGTGGTGGAAGAACCGTTAATGCAGCGTGATCGCGGCCACGCTAGATGAACGCGCCAGCCGTCGCGGCGGCGGCCGAAAAACGGTTGACGCCAGAGGGCGAGCTGGTCTTGGTTCGACCGAATTGTTCGCGCGCGGTTACCGTATCATGAGTGACACTTTTTTAGATCGAGATCGAACGCTCCTTGATCTTCGCACCACGGCGAGACCGATTGGCACGATCGGCCGAGCAGTCGCTCCTCGTTTATTGACGATTTTTGAACACTTGTTCTGTTGGGGCGTGGTTTGCGTCTACTGCTACGCGTTCTTGCCGGCGATCCGGTTTTCTCACGACGACACCGACGCAGCGCTCGGTGACAGCGATTCGACCAACCAGCTGCTGCAAATCGGCATCCTGCTCGTCATGGTCCTGTTGGCGCTTCGCTACTGGAGGCAGGGTCACGCCCTGTTGCGACGCGCCTGGGGCGCTGGGGCCGTGACGGCTTTCTGCTTTTTGTCGGTGGTGTGGTCAGATGCTCCCGGCCTGACAGCACGCCGCGCTCTCGTGTTCTCGGTGACCGGAGCTTTCGCCCTGTACGTGGCGCTTCGCTTCGAGCTACCCCGCTTCGCCCGCATAGTCAGTTGGTCGGCCGCGTTCATGGGAATGGCGTCGCTCGCCTTGATCGTGGCGCTCCCGTCGATCGGCTTGGAGCAGGTCGGCCAGAATGCTGGTTTGCCGCGTGGCGTGTTCACGACCAAGAACGTGTTCGGCTACACGATGCTCGTATGCTCGATCTTCGCCCTCTATGCGGCTGTGGGCGGAAGCACGGAGGCGCGGCGCATGCGCCGGGCGCCCTACTGGCTGATCTGGTTGCTTTGCCTTGCCCTCGCCATGGCGGCGCGCTCCGGCACGGTGTTTCTCGGCATCTTGGCCGCCTACGCGAGCTGGGGCGCGGCGGCGGTGATCCAGCGCCAACCGCCGATGCGCCCCCTCGTCCTTTACGGCGTCGTGGTCGGGCTTGTCCTGGTTGCCGCGGCGATCGTCTTGTTTCCCGACCGCGCCGCCGGCTTGTTGGGCAAGGACGACACGCTGTCCGGACGCGACACGCTGTGGGCCGCGGTCGAGGACTACATCGCGGTGCGGCCGATGCTCGGCTATGGCTATGCGGCGTTTTGGCGTGATGCCGGGCCGGAAGCGACGCGCATTTGGGAGCTAATCCGCTGGAACGCGCCCCACGCGCACAATGCGGTGCTGGAACTCTTGCTTGAAATTGGAGTGATTGGCACAGCCGTCGCCGCCGCGTTCTACGCCCGCGTCTACGGGCGGGTTTGCGCGGCCGCTTGGCGTGGTGAGTGCTGGGCCGGGCCGCTTTCCGCCGTGCTCGCAGCCATGTTCGTGCAAAGCCTGACCGAGGCCAACGCGCTGCATCAAGCGGACATCAGCTGGGTGCTGCTCGTTGTCGCCGATTTCACCTGCGCCGCATCGATGACTGCCCGCACCGGCACCGGCCTTACCGACGGTGCATCCCGGGCTGGCCAGATTCGACCGGCGGTGAGTGACTGACATTGCATACGATCGATGTTACCGGGCGGGGTCGGCAGCCATGAAGCAGATAGCGCAGAACTACCGGTCGGGCGAGCTGTCCTTGGTCGAGGTTCCGGTGCCGGTCTGCAAGCCCGGCGGCGTACTGATCCGGACGGAGTACTCGCTGCTCTCCGCCGGGACGGAAATGATGAAACTGCGCGAAAGCCAGCTCAGCCTGCTCGGGAAAGCGCGCGCGCGCCCCGACCAGGTGCGCCGGGTTGTCTCGACAATGGCCCAACAGGGCGCGATCGCGACGGTTCAGAAGGTGTTGACCAAGCTCGATTCCTACACGCCGCTCGGCTACTCCGTGTGTGGACGGATAGCGGAGGTGGGCGCGGGGGTCACCGAGTTCCGTGTCGGCGACCGCGTCGCCGCGGCGGGCAACGCCTATGCGCTGCACGCCGAGTATAACTGGGTGCCGCGCCGGCTGTGCGTTCCGGTGGCGGACGGCATCGACCCGCGCCATGCCGCCTTCACCACGGTGGCCGCCATCGCGCTGCAAGGCGTCCGGCAGGCCGAAGCGCAGCTAGGCGAGACGGCCTGCGTGATCGGGCTCGGCCTGCTCGGTCAAATCCTCGTCCAGCTGCTCCGCTCCGCCGGGCTGCGGGTCTACGGCGTGGATATCGCCGTCGCGCGCTGCCGGATGGCCGAGGCAGCCGGCGCGACGATGTCCGGCCATCCCGCGGACGTGGACGCGATGGACGGCGCGATCCGGGCGGCCACCAGCGGATTCGGCGCCGATCATGTTTTCCTCATGGCCGGCGGCGGCGACAACTCGCCCGTCGAAATCGCGGCGCGGGTCGCCCGGGACCGCGCGCGGGTGGTCGATATCGGCAAGTGCGGCCTCGATCTCGCTTGGAACGATTGGTACGAGAAGGAACTCGACCTGCGCTTCTCCCGCTCGTATGGCCCGGGCCGCTACGATCCCACGTACGAGGAGAAGGGCATCGACTACCCGATCGGGCACGTGCGGTGGACGGAAGAGCGCAACCTTCGCTGCGTGATAGACATGATCCGAACCGGCCAGCTGGATTTCGAGCCGCTCATCTCCAAGGTAGTCCCGTTCGCCGAAGCGGCGGACGCCTACGCGCAAGTCCAGAACGGGACGCTGAGCGGGCTCGGCTTGCTATTTGCCTACGAACCTGGGCCGCTTTCACGCCGGATGGCGAGCCGGCTCACCGTGTCCAGCCCGGCGCCCGGCGCCGGCCAGGTCCGCATGGGCGTGATCGGCGCCGGCAATTACGCCAGCAGCATGCTTCTGCCGCACCTCGCGCGCGACCCGCGCGTTTCCCTGCAATGCGTCGCCACCGCCACCGGCTTGTCCGCCGCCAACGCGGCGAAACGGTTCCGCTTCGCCGAGCAGACAACCGATCATCGCGAACTGCTGGCGCGCCCGGACATCGACGCGGTGCTGATCGCGACCCGTCATAGCGAGCACGCGCGCATGGCCTGCGAGGCGCTCCGCGCCGGCAAGGCGGTGTTCGTGGAAAAGCCACTCGGCGTCGATCGCGGCGAACTCTCGTCGGTCGTTTCGGCCGGGAACCACACCGGCCACGCCCCGCTAACCCGAGGCGTGAACCCGCGCGTA
>CAXUIE010000147.1:0-3665 GCA_964250825.1 uncultured Acidisphaera sp.
CCCCTACCCGGTCGAGCATACCGCGCTGCAGGGGGAGATCGCCGCGGCAGGCGCGGTGCTGGCCGAGGCCCCGCTCGGCACCAACCCGCAAGCCCGGCACTTCCCTCGGCGCAATCGGGTGATCGCGGGCCTCGCACTCGGCGTCATCGTGGTGGAAGCCGCGTTGCGCTCGGGTAGCCTCATCACCGCGCGGCTCGCGCAGGAATACGGCCGCGAACTGTTCGCGACCCCGGGCTCGCCGCTGGACCCACGTTGCCGGGGGTCGAACGACCTGATCCGCCAGGGCGCTCACCTCACCGAGACGTTGGCGGACGTGCTCGACAACCTTCCCGACCATCCGTTCCGCCAGGGCCTGGCCCGGGCGCCCTTGTTCGCGCGCGGCTCCGCACCGAAGCGTGCCGAGCCGGTCGCGGCAGCCGCCGCCATGCCGGAATCCCCGGGGGAAATGCCCGCGATCCGCCGCCAAGTTATTGAACTTCTTGGACCTTCTCCGACGTCGGTTGACGACTTGATCCGCGACTGCCAGTTCTCTCCCGCCGCCGTGATGGCGACATTGCTGGAACTCGAACTCGCCGGACGTGTCGAGACCCTTCCCGGAAACCGCGCGATGGCCCTGACCGGACGCGACGGCCCGTAGACCCGAAGGATACAATGCCGGACGTCGTCGTCGTTGAATCGCCCGCCAAGGCCAAGACCATCAACAAATATCTCGGCGGCGGCTACACCGTGCTCGCGAGCTTCGGGCATGTGCGGGACCTTCCCCCGAAGGATGGATCGGTCCGCCCCGACCAGGATTTCGCGATGGACTGGGAGGCGGACGAGCGCGGCACCCGGCAGGTCGCGGCCATCGTCAAGGCGCTAAAAGGCGCCCGGACGCTGTATCTCGCCACCGACCCCGACCGCGAGGGCGAGGCGATCTCCTGGCACGTCCGCGCCATGCTGGAGGACAAACGCGCGCTCAGGGGCGTGAAAGTCGAGCGCATCACCTTCAACGAGATCACCCGCACCGCCATCCGCGCGGCGATGGCGCATCCGCGCGACCTCGATCAGCCGCTGATCGAGGCCTACCTCGCGCGCCGGGCGCTCGACTACCTGGTGGGTTTCACCCTGTCGCCCGTGCTGTGGCGCAAGCTGCCCGGCAGTCGCAGCGCCGGGCGCGTGCAGTCGGTGGCGCTTCGCCTCGTCTGCGAGCGCGAGGCCGAGATCGAGGCGTTCCGCCCGCGCGAGTACTGGACGGTCGAGGCGCTGTTCACCACGCTCGCGGGTGCCCCGTTCACGGCGCGGCTGACCCACCTCGACGGCCGCCGGCTCGACCAGTTCGACCTCAACACCGAGGCGCTCGCCTTGCGCGCCAAGACGGCGGTCGAGGCGGGCGCGTTCACCGTCGGCTCCGTCGAGCGCAAGCGGGTCAAGCGCAACCCACCGGCGCCGTTCACCACCTCCACCTTGCAGCAGGAAAGCTCGCGCAAGCTCGGCTTTGGCGCGCAGGCCACCATGCGCCTCGCCCAGCAGCTCTACGAGGGGGTGGAGCTCGACGGCGACACGGTCGGGCTCATCACCTACATGCGGACCGACGGCGTGCAGATGGCCCGCGAGGCGATCACCGCCATCCGCGAGCACGTGGACGGCGCCTATGGCCGCGACTACCTGCCCGTGGCCCCGCGCGAGTACACTAGCCGGGCCAAGAACGCGCAGGAAGCGCACGAGGCGGTCCGTCCGACGGACGTGGCGCGCGCGCCCGACCAGGTAGCGCATGCGCTCAACCCCGAGCAGCGGCGGCTCTACGAGCTGATCTGGAAGCGCGCCGTCGCCTCCCAGATGCAATCGGCCGAGCTCGACCAGGTGAGCGTCGACGTGACGGATGGGCGCGGCCTCAAGCTCCGCGCCACCGGCTCGATCGTCGCCTTCGACGGCTTCCTCAAGCTTTACCGTGAGGACACCGACGACGAGGGCGGGGAAGCGGAGGACGGCCGGATGCTGCCGCCGATGGCCGAGCGGGACCCGCTCGAGCGGGGCGACGTCGCCGCCAACCAGCACTTCACCCAGCCGCCGCCGCGCTACTCGGAGGCGAGCCTCGTCAAGCGGATGGAGGAGCTCGGCATCGGCCGACCGTCCACCTACGCCTCCATCCTGACCGTGCTGCAGGATCGCAACTACGTCCGGCTCGACAAGCGGCGGTTCATTCCGGAAGACCGCGGCCGTTTGGTGACCGCGTTTCTCACCAGCTTTTTCGAGCGCTACGTCGACAGCGGCTTCACCGCGAGCCTGGAGGAAAAGCTCGACGACATCTCGGATGGCCGGGCCGACTGGCGCGCGGTGATGCACGCGTTCTGGGAGGAGTTCTCGCGCGCGGTCGACCAGACGCGCGACCTCAAGATCTCCGACGTGATCAACGCGCTCGACCAGGATCTGGGCGAGCACTTCTTCCCGCCGCGTCCCGATGGGAGCGATCCCCGCTCCTGCCCCGCCTGCGGCGCCGGACGCCTCGGGCTTAAGCTCGGCCGCTTCGGCAGCTTTATCGGCTGCTCGAACTATCCAGCTTGCCAGTATACCCGCCGCCTCGCCATCGAGGGCGGCGAGGAAAGTGACGAGACGCTGAAGGAAGGGATGCGCTCGCTCGGGCCGCACCCCGAAACGGGCGAGGAGATCACGGTCCGGCGCGGACCCTACGGCCTGTACGTGCAACAAGGCGAGCCGGGCGAGGACAAGAAGCGGAAGCCTCGGCGCACGTCGTTGCCGCGCGGCATGGCGGGCGAGACGATCACCCTCGAGCAGGCCATGGGCTTGCTGTCCCTCCCGCGCGAAATCGGCCTGCATCCCGAGACCCGCGAGCCGATCGAGGCCGGCATCGGCCGGTTCGGACCCTATGTGCGAATGGGTGCCGTGTTCGGTTCGCTCGATCGGGACGACGACATCCTCGCCATCGGCATCAACCGCGCGGTCGACGTGCTCGCGCGCAAGCTGGCCAGCGTCCGCTCGCTCGGCCCGCATCCCAAGGACGGCGAACCTGTGTCGGTGCGCAAGGGCCGTTTCGGCCCCTACGTCCAGCACGCCAAGACCGTCGCCAATCTCCCTCGGGGGATGGCGATGGAGGAGATCACCCCACCAGAGGCCTTGGCGCTGCTCGCGGAAAAGGGCAAGCCGCTGAAGGCGAAGGGGACGGCGAAGCGGAAGGCGGCGCCGGGGAAGGCGGAGAAACCGACGCCCGAGCCGAGGCCGCCTTCGTCAGCCAAGCGAGCCGCGCCGAAGAAGGCCTCGAAGGCGAAGTCCGCCGCGATGAAGCGTGCGAAGAAGCCGCAGGCCAAACGACGAGTCGCTGCGGAGTAATAACAAGGCTCGTTTAAGCGAACTCAACATCGGCACTCTCGTTGGGTTGCCGCGCTCCGATGCAATGACAACGATGGGGTTTTTGAAACGAGTCGGGGTAGAGTTGATCATCGGGGCGATCATCCGTGGGAATAACCGCTCGCCTGGCCATCACACTTTCACCTCGTCTGGCTCGGCCGCGGGCTGAAGTCGGCCGGGATCGCGTTCGGGATGCCGAGGCGGCGATCCTCCGTCTGGATGCCGATCGCCTGGCAGCCCTGGCCCTTGTAGTGCGGCAAGGTATTCACGACTTCCTCGGGGGTCATCGCGAGCGAGGCGGGTAGCGGGGGCGCCCGGGG
>CAXUIE010000147.1:3675-7934 GCA_964250825.1 uncultured Acidisphaera sp.
AGAGAAGGCTGCCGGTGCCAGGCGTGAGGGCGTCGTGCGGTCCGAGATTGGTTTGCGGCTTGCCGTCCGGCCGGTTGAACGCCGAGTTCACCGCGGCCGACGCGCGCGCCAGCAACTCGTCGGGCAACTCGGCGAGCGACGTGAGCCCAAACACAGTGTTGATCAGCGAGATGACCGACGCATGGTCGCCCTCCTCGTGCGCGACGACGCCCGCGCGGGCATAGGGGGAAATCACAATCAGCGGGATGCGCGGTCCCCGGCTCAGCGGCAGCCCCGCCGGATCGAAGCTCAGGATGCGCGGCGGGACGTGGTCGTAATCGCCTTCCGACTCGTCGTAGGTGATGACGATGGCGCTCTCGCCCCAATAGGGGCTTGATGCGATCGCGTTGATCTCGCGCGCGAGTAGCGCTTCGCTGATCTGGCTGTCGGAATAGGCCGGATGGTCGTCGTCGCCCAGGAAGTTGGCTTGCACGTAGTTGGCGTCCGGGCTGCCGTCATCGAAGGCGGGCGTCAGCCCCGCGATGTTGTCGTAGCCGCCGCGCACATAGAACACGCCGCCGTCTTTTGGCAGCCGGTCGCTCGCCATGTCGTCGAAGAAGTTGCCTAACCCGTGCAGATGCGCCGCCTCTTCGGGATTGTTAACGACGTAACCAAAATACTGCGGCCCGTTGTGGTGCCCGATATAGCTCGCGTGCGGGACGGTATCGATCCCGTTCGCCGACGGCAGGTTGGGCTCGCTCGCGCTGTAGCCGTTCTGGTACCAACCCCAGTTGATCGGTTTGCGGCTTTGATAGGTGAGCGCCAAGATGTCGAGCTTGACGTCCCCGAGGTCCTGCGCCGGGTTGGAATCGTCAGCCTTGAGCGTCGCGGCGTTCGGGCCGGTGAAGGACAACGGCAAGGAGGCGAACGTGAGCAACGGCGCGACGTTGGACGGCGCGCCACCTTCGTTCTTGCGCTGCGGCGCGGGTGGCGGCTCCGTGTTCGTCACGGCGGCCTTGTTGACGGGTTGGCTCGGGTTGCCGGAATAGAGCGAGGACGCGCTCGGCAGCCCGGGGATCGGATCGTTCACCACCGGCACGCCGGCTGAGTTGAACGCTCCGGCGTCGCCGGCATTGGTGAAGGTGATCGCGAGGTCAGGATGCTTCACCCACTCCGTTTCGCCCGACTGACCCGCGATCATAGCGATGGCGTTCGGCGCCGATGGGCCGACCGTTGTTTGGAAGATGTTGTCGAACAGGGCGAAGTTGTGTGCCCACCGCCACATGAAGGGGACCGTGTCGCAATCGACGTAGGCCATTGCCAGCTCGCCGAACTGCTTGGCTCGCAAAGGCGGGGTGTTGCTCGCGGTCGCCGGCAGGTCCGGGATGCTGTTGTAGGTGCTGCGGCTGTAGCCGAGGCCGCCGGCCACGTATTTCGATTCCTCGGCGACGGCGAAGCGGTTCATGTTCGGCGCCGCCGTCGACGGATCGAGGTTCATCTTGCTCGCCATGCGCGGATGGCCGTGATCGATGTCGTCGAGGTCCGCGGCGTGCTCGTTCGGCCCGATCCGGAACGGCGAGATCGTGCCCTGCGAGCCGTCCGTGCCGTAGAGCGGCTGGACGAAGCCCGGCGTGTCGGCCGCCGACCGAGCCGTCCCGTCCGGGTCGGCGAACAAGCCGTTAGACCCCGGGAACGTGCCGAAATAATGGTCGAACGAACGGTTCTCCTGGAACAGCACGAACACATATTTGACCCGCTCACGCAACGATGCGACCAGTTGGTCCGTGGTCATCGGTGGGTCGCCCGCTGGGTCGCGCTGCCAGTCGGATAGCGGCGACGACGCGGGCTGCATCGTGACCGTGTCCGCGGCCGTCCTCGCGAGCGCCGGCTGCGGCGCTAGCGAAGCCGCCGTCAACGCGGAGCACGTTCTCAGGAGCCAACGATGCATCGGGTCACCTCATGGTTGGGCGCAAGCCGTCCGGCGCGGCCGGGCGCGCAGTTTCATTGGACCACCGCCGGGCACATCAGGCCGCCGGCGTCCCAGCGCGCGTTGACCCCGCGCGGCAGGTGGAAGGGCGAGTCGCTGCCGAGGTTGCGGCGGTAGATGTCGGCGTAGCTCCCGACCGCGGCGACCACGCGCGCCTGCCAGCCCTCGGCCAACCCGATCGCGGGGCCAGCGATCGACAACGGGGCGGCGGCCGCGACCGGTTCAGCCGCGAGCAGCGTCCGCACCGTCCACCCGACGATGACCGCCCACTCGGCGTCACCGCGCGGCGTCGTCGCCAGCACGGGTGCCACGGCGAGCGAGTCGGGAAGGATGCGGCTCTTGCGGCCCGCCGCGTCGGCGCTCAGCTTGAAGGCCGCGAGCGAGGTCAGCTCGCCCGCGATCGCGGGGCACCGCCCGACGGCGAAGGCGTCCAGCATTTCCACCGTTTCCTGCCACATGGAAAACCGGAACGTGATGTGCTTCGCCGCGAAGTAGGCGCGCAGGCTTCGCTCAGGGCCGGTGCCGGGCTCGACGCAAATCATGCTGCCTTCGAGCTCCGGCAGCCGCGCGGCCCGCGCGTCGGCGCGCACCAGCACCCCGTGCGGTTCGTAGAACACGGCAGGCCCCGGCATAACCGCGCCGGCTAGACCGTCCGTCACGATCTCGGAGGCGGTCAGGAACGACAGGTCCTCGGTGCCGGCACTCACGCGCCGCATGTCGCTTTCCGCGACGTCGGGCTGGAACATTGGCCGTCCCTCGGGGCCAAGGACGGCCACGGCCACGGCGCGGCAGAGGTCGACATCCAAGCCCCGCCAGGCGCCCTCCGCGCTCCGGGCCGCGAGCCCCGGCCGCTCCACGGCGCCGCAGCGCACAACCCCCGCCCGCCGCACGCGATCGAGGACGGCTCCCGCTCGGGCCTCGGTGCTCGACCACAGGACGACGACAGCTATCGCCAGCGCTCCTAAGCAGCGTCCGAACATGACTGGCCCTTGATGTGCAGCCGAGATAGCCGGGCGGCGGCGCGTTGAATGTGAAAAGAGCAAGACGGTTCGCTGCCTCCGAAGCGCGGACTGCGCTTTCTGCCCTGGCGCGGCAGATGTGGCCCCGGTTTCGCCCTCTTTCATTGCCCCTACGCTCGTCGACATGCCGGCGCTTCCTTGGTTACACCGTTGGCCGTCGGCGTCCTCGTGGGTTTTGGCGGAGCGAACTCGAACCTTGCTGGCCACGCATTGCGCCCGCCGACCGCTGGTGATCCGGCGTCGCGATCATACCATCGAGATGTCGGGAGGCAGCGCGAGCCGGCGCAGCCGAGCGACCGGCCCGGCCTATGCCCCGCCCCGGCCATTGATCTCGCGGACTCGACCTTCCAAGCGCGCGACACGCGACAAGAGCTGGGTCAGCACGGTGGTGTTTAGGCTCGCTATGTCGAAGGCGGAGTTAGCGCCGCCACGCCGCGCTCGGCGATGCGCTGGTTCGTCACGACGAGATCGAGCAAGGTGTCGGTCTCGCCGCGCTGCTCCGTCAAGGCGTCCTGCAAGCGATCCATGCGCCCCATCGGATCAACTCGAAGCCGCTGCGTCTCGTCCCGTAGCTTGGCTTGCCCCCTCCGCCAACCCATCGACTCGCGACGACAACCCATCGACCCGCGGCGAAAGCCCATCGACCCGCGACGACAGAGTCGCCATTTGGGCATGCAAGCCCTTCGGGCCGCGGTCGAGATTCTCCATCCCGACTTTCAGGCCGGCCATCGCGCTTGAAAAGTCAGTCAATGCCCGGGAGATCGGATCATCGTTCATGACCACGTTCTAAACCGCCGATTGACCCGTCTTCAATGGCGACGGCCTGGGCAGCCGCGTTCAGCGGGTGATCGCACTCATTGGGACGGGACTGGGCGAATAAGGGCGGAAGGCTTTCGGCGCCCGAACCGGATGGCGTCCCGTACGGGATTCGAACCCGTGTTACCGCCGTGAAAGGGCGGTGTCCTGGGCCTCTAGACGAACGGGACGCGGGCCGGCGCAGGGGGGTTAGCGGACGCCCCGTGCCCGGTCAAGCGCGTGCCCAACTCAAGCGGGGGCGGCGTCCGAGATGACGAAGGCCGCGCTCACCGTGCCGTTCCAGCTTTCCGCGCGAAGATAGCCCGCGAGATGGAGCGGCAGGCCGGCGCCGCTCAACATGGCGTCGGCGAGCGCCCCGTCGCGGGCGCGAAACAGCATCGCCTTGACGCGCGCGCCGCCGCCCTCGCCCTCGACAAAGGCACGCACCACGGTTCCCTCGGCGCCCACGCGGTCGGCCC
>CAXUIE010000148.1:0-7924 GCA_964250825.1 uncultured Acidisphaera sp.
CGCCGATCCCGTCCACCGACCCGGCCCGGCGGACGGAGGCGCGCGCGCTGCTCGCCCGCATCGGCCCGGAAGCGTTGCACGCCCGCCTGGTGGCGGCCGATCCGGTCACGGCGGCCCGGCTACGCCCGCGCGATGGGCAGCGCGTCGCGCGGGCCTGGGAGGTTTGGCGGTCTACCGGCGTGGGCCTTGCCGCCTGGCAGGCGCGCCCGCCGATGGCCGCCCCTTGGCGCTTTGCCGCGTTTTTTCTAGCCCCCGATCGCGCGATGTTGCGGCGAGCGATCGCCGGCCGGTTCCTGGCGATGATGCAGGCGGGGGCGCTCGACGAAGTTCGCGGTCTGCTCGCTCAGGATCTTCCGGTCGAACTGCCGATCATGCGCGCGCTTGGCGTCGCGGAACTCGCGGCCCATCTCAAGGGGGCGGTCGGGCTTGAGGCGGCGGTGAACCAGGCCGTGCTGGCGACCCAGCGATACGCCAAACGCCAGTTGACCTGGTTCCGGCACCATGATCCAGCTCCCGTCGGTAATTTTCATGTTCTGGCAAGCCTCGAACAGCAATATTCGGAAAGCATCGGCGCGGAAATTATTAATATCGTTGACGCTCACATTGACGCGCCGCAGCGGTTTGCGTATCGGTGAGCTTTGCGCCCAGCCGGTATCGGCATGGGCCTAACGGAGTGTGCCCAATGAACGCGGAGCTTGCGCAATCGGGAGCCGAGATCCTGCTTCGTGCCCTGAAGGAACAGGGCGTGGACGTGATCTTCGGCTATCCAGGCGGCGCGGTGCTGCCGATCTACGACGCGATCTTCCAGCAGAACGCCATCCGCCACATCCTGGTGCGCCAGGAGGGCGGCGCGGTTCACGCCGCCGAAGGCTACGCGCGCAGCACCGGCAAGGTCGGCGTCGTGCTCGTCACCAGCGGGCCGGGGGCGACCAACGCGGTGACTGGCCTGGTTGACGCGCTGATGGACAGCATCCCCGTGGTGTGCCTGACCGGGCAGGTGGCGACGCACCTGATCGGCAACGATGCGTTCCAGGAAGCCGACACCACGGGCATCACCCGTCCCGCGACCAAGCACAACTACCTCGTCAAGCGCTCGGAGGATTTGGCGAAGGTGGTGCACGAGGCGTTCTACGTGGCGCGCAGCGGCCGGCCCGGCCCGGTGGTGATCGACCTGCCGAAGGACATCCTCATCAACAAGGCGCCCTGGACGCCGCCGCCGGAGACCGCTCATCGCAGCTACCGGCCGCAGACCGAGCCCGATCCCGAGCAGATCCGCCGCGCCGTCGCGCTGCTGAAAGGGGCGAAGCGGCCGGTGATCTACACCGGGGGCGGCGTCATCAACGCCGGCCCTAGCGCGTCCGACGCGCTCGTGCGGTTCGTGCGCGCGACCGGCTTTCCCTGCACCAGCACCTTGATGGGGCTCGGCGCCTATCCCGCGAACGACCCGCTGTTCCTGGGCATGCTCGGGATGCACGGCACCTACGAAGCCAACCTGACGATGCACGGCAGCGACGTGATGCTGAACGTGGGCGCGCGGTTCGACGACCGGGTGACCGGGCGGCTCAACGCGTTCGGGCCGACGGCGCGGAAGATCCACGTCGATATCGACCCGTCCAGCATCAACAAGAACGTCCCCGTGGAGGTGTCCGTCGTCGGCGACGCGGGGCGCGTGTTGGAAGCGCTGCTCGCCGCCTGGCACGCGGACGAACGCCGCGCCGACACGCAAGCGCTCGCCGAATGGTGGCGCACGATCGACGGCTGGCGCGCCAAGGACTGCCTGCGGTTCAGCCAGTCGCAGGAGCCGGGTTCCGTCATCAAGCCGCAATACGCGATCCAGCGGCTCTACGAGATGACCCGCGCCACTGGCCGCGACACCTTCATCTCGACGGAGGTGGGGCAGCATCAGATGTGGTCCGCCCAGCACTTCCGGTTCGACAAGCCGAACCGCTGGATGACCAGCGGCGGCCTCGGCACCATGGGCTATGGGCTGCCGGCGGCCATGGGAGTGCAAATCGCCCATCCGGACGCGCTGGTGATCGACATCGCGGGCGAGGCCAGCATCCTGATGAACATCCAGGAGATGGGCACCCTGGCGCAGTATCGGCTGCCGGTGAAGGTGTTCATTCTGAATAACCAGTATATGGGCATGGTACGCCAGTGGCAGGAATTGCTGCACGGCAGCCGTTATTCGGAAACCTACTCGGCGGCGCTGCCGGATTTTGTCAAGCTGGCCGACAGCTTCCACGCGGTCGGGCTGCGCGCGAGCAAGGTCGACGACCTCGACCGGGTGATCGCCGAAATGTTGGCAATCGACCGGGCCGTGATCGCCGACATCGCGGTCGATCAAAAGGAGAACTGCTTCCCGATGATCCCGAGCGGTGCGGCGCACAATGAGATGATCCTCGGGCCGGAGCACGAGGACCACGCGACCGCCGGGGTGAGCGACGCCGGGCTCGTGCTGGTCTGACCCTCACCCAACCCTCTCCTTGAAAGGGAGAGGGCCTTCTACTCCCTCTCTCCTCGCGAGGGCCGGGTGAGGGTTTTCTTCGCGTTTGGAAACGGTTTGCGTCCATGCCCAGCTCCCCCGACCCGACCCGGCGCTCCGCGACCATCTCCGTCCTGGTGGAGAATGAGGCCGGCGTGCTGGCGCGGGTTATCGGCCTGTTTTCCGGGCGCGGCTACAACATCGACAGCCTGACCGTCGCACCGGTGGACGACACGAGGCGGCGGTCGCGCATCAATGTGGTTACGTTCGGCACCGAGATGGTGATCGAGCAGATCAAGGCGCAGCTCGACCGACTGGTGCCGGTGCATCGTGTTGCCGATCTCACCTTGGAGGGGCCGCACATCGCCCGCGAGATGGCGATGGTCAAGGTGGTCGGCACCGGCGAACCCCGCGTCGAGGCGCTGCGCATCGCCGACGCCTTCCGCGCCCGGGTGGTGGACGCCACCGCGGAAAGCTTCGTGTTCGAGATGACCGGCGGGACCGACAAGCTCGATGCGTTCCTTGCCTTGATGCGGCCGCTTGGGCTGGCCGAGGTTTCGCGAACCGGGGTTGCGGCGATCGCGCGCGGACCCCGGGTCATCGACGATCGGCCTGGAGCGCACGACTAGGCGAAACCAAGCGCATCCCGCCATTCAATGAGGAGTCTGACCATGCGCGTCTACTACGACCGCGACGCCGATGTGAACCTGATCAAGGGCCGCAAGGTGGCCATCATCGGCTACGGCAGCCAGGGCCACGCGCACGCTAACAATCTCAAGGATAGCGGCGTGGCCGAACTCGCGGTCGGGCTGCGACCGGGTTCGGCGGGTGTTGCCAAGGCGGAGGCGGCCGGGCTCAAGGTGATCGACCCGGCGGAGTGCGCCAAGTGGGCCGACGTCATCATGTTGCTGACGCCGGACGAGGGGCAGGGCGACCTGTATCGCGAGAAGCTGAGCCCGAACATGAAACCCGGCGCGGCGCTCGCCTTCGCGCACGGGCTCAACGTGCATTTCAACCTGCTCGACCCCCGCCCCGACATTGACGTGTTCATGATCGCGCCGAAAGGCCCGGGCCATACCGTGCGCAGCGAGTACCAGCGCGGCGGCGGCGTCCCCTGCCTCGTGGCGGTGGCGCAGAATCCGTCCGGCAACGCGCTGGAAATCGCTCTTTCGTACGCATCCGCGATCGGCGGCGGGCGCGCCGGCATCATCGAGACCACGTTCAAGGAGGAATGCGAGACCGACCTGTTCGGCGAGCAGGTGGTGCTCTGCGGTGGCTTGGTGGAGCTCATCAAGGGCGGCTACGAGACCTTGGTCGAGGCCGGCTACGCCCCCGAGATGGCGTATTTCGAATGCCTGCATGAGGTGAAGCTGATCGTCGACCTGATTTACGAGGGCGGCATCGCCAACATGAACTACTCGATCAGCAACACGGCCGAGTACGGGGAATACGTTTCCGGCCCGCGCATCATCAACGACGAGACCCGCGAGGAGATGCGTCGGGTGCTGGCCGACATCCAGTCCGGCCGTTTCGCGCGCGACTGGATGCTCGAGAACAAGGTGAACCAATCCAGCTTCAAGGCGACGCGGCGGCGCTTGTCGGAGCATCCGATCGAGCAGGTGGGCGAGAAGCTGCGTGCCATGATGCCGTGGATCTCGAAGAACGCGCTGGTGGACAAGGCGAAGAACTGAGGTGGCCGTCGTCATCGCGACGAACGCGAGCGAAGCGCGCGAGACGAAGCAATCCTTGGCGGGTTCCAGCCCGTCGGCCCCGGATCGTCCCGCCGGCCAAGCGGCCGGCTCGCGATGACACGGGATAACACGTGATCTACGCCTTCGCTCCCGAGAATGGGCGGCTTGGCCGGGCGGATGACGCCGACCAGCAGGCGCTGGCGCGGTCCGTGTGGATCGACGTGATCGACCCCACCGACGATGAAAAGCAGCGGGTCCAGCGCGCGACGGGGCTGCGGGTCTCGACGGCCGCCGAGTTGCAGGAAATCGAGAGCTCCAGTCGGCTGAGCGAGGAAGAGAACCGCGATCTCTACATGAGCATGCCGCTGGTCTTGTCGCTTGACCGCAAGAACGTGCGGACCACGCCGCTCGGCTTTGTGCTCAACAGGGAGCGCTTATTGACGGTGCGGTTCGAGCGCAGCGCCTCGTTCGACACGCTGCGGGACCGCGCGCAGCGTTTGGAGAACGGGCATCGCACCAGCGCGCACGTGCTGTTCACTTTGTTTGAAATCATCGTCGACCGGCTCGCCGACGAGCTGGAAAAGATCCGCGACGAGCTCGACGCGATTTCCCGCGCGATCTTCCGAGAGGATCTCGGGTCCGGCCGCGCGCCTCGGCGGGAGGACGAGTCGCTGCGAAGAGCGTTGCGCGCTGTTGGCACCTCGGGTGACCTTGTTTCGCGCATTCGGGACAGCTTGCTCGGCATCGGGCGCATCGCGCCCTTCGTCGCCCAGGCCGGCGCGTCATGGCTGCCCGCCGATATCGGGCCGCGCGGCAAGACGCTCCGCGACGATATCGGCTCGCTGTCCGATTACGACGCGCACCTTTCCAACAAGGTGCAGTTCCTGCTCGACGCCACGCTCGGCTTCATCAACGTGGCGCAGAACAACATCATGAAGGCGTTCACGGTGTTCTCCGTGGCGGGCATACCCCCCGTGCTGGTCGCCGGCATCTACGGCATGAACTTCAAGAACATCCACGAGTACGACTGGGCCTGGGGCTATCAGTACAGCCTCGTGCTGATGGTCGTGAGCTTCGTCATTCCATTGCTGGCCTTCAAATGGCGAGGCTGGCTGTAGAGCTCGACCCGAAGCGCAACCGGGCCAGCAGGGCGTCAAGGCCGAGGCTTCGCCCCGGCGGATCGACCAGGAACAGCAGCTGGATCACCACGAGGAAGCCATAGGTCCACGGCCACTCGCCCGGCGCCGAGTATAGACCGAACCACAGATTCAGCACCAGCAGCGCGCCCGCCAGCGCGCCCAGGCGCGTCAAAAATCCCAGCATGAGCGATACGGCGACGAACACCTCGACGGCGTAAACGGCCGGCCCGAACCACGCGATGTTGGGCAGCACGACGTCGCGCACGAGCGCGCCGTGCAGCGGGATCACGGCGTGATTGACGATCTGCTTCATCCAGTACACCAGCCCGTCGTAGTTGGGCGGGATCTTCCACAGCGAGCCCTGCCACCACATCAGCGCCACCGTGAGCCGCAGCAGCCAGATCGCGACATGGCGCGCGTCGCGCTGCGCCGGCAGCCGCCGCCACGCCGTCACGGCGACCGCGACGCTGGCGATAAGCAGCAGCCAATAGACCGGGGTGGTCCAGGCCGGCTTGCTGAGGAACTCGATCGCTTGCTGAAGCGGCCCCGGCCTCATCGGGACAAGCGCCACGCCCGCGCGGCGACGGCGATGATGGCGAGGGCGGCGGTCGCCCCGTCGGCCTCGCCCTTCTCGAAGTCGCCCTCGACCTGCGCCATCAGGTTGGTGACGTGGGCGAAGCACACCACGTCGCGCCCGCGTGCCCGGGCGAAGGCGTACAACGCCGCCGCCTCCATCTCGACGGCGACCGCGCCCTGCGCGCGGGCCGCGGCGATTGCCGCCTCCGTTTCTCGGAACGGGGCGTCGGTGGTCCAGCTCGCGCCGCGATGAACGGTCAGCGGCGCATCGGCCAAGGCCGTGGCGATGCGGCCGATCAGCGCAGGGTCGGCCTCCGCGAAGGGGGCGGGCGGCAGATAGTGGTAGCTGGTGCCTTCGTCGCGCAGCGCCCGTTCGATCAGGACGAAATACGGGGTGGGGCCGCTCGGGGTGAGTTGCCCGGCGGAGGTCACGCTGACCAGCAGGCGGCAGCCTGACGCGAACAACTGCTCGGCCACCAGCACCGCGAAGGCGGCGCCCACCGCGCAGCCGACGATGCCGAGCGTTTCTCCCTGATCCTCGGTTTCGTCCAGGGCGGTGTGATAGCACGCCCATCCGGGGCTCGGCCGAGTGCGACCCGCATCGCGCAGCGCGCGGAGCAGGTCGCCATCGGGGTCGAGCACGCAAATCTCCGGCACAGGCGCGAGCGGCAGCCGCTTCTGCCGGCGCGCTTCGCGCAGCAGGTTGTCCGCAACGAACACGGAAGGCGCGTCGTATTCCTTCGCGAGCAGGATAGGAGGCAGGTTCGGCAAGGGGCGTGCCTTTCGGTGGCTTGTCTCGGTTCGGCGCCCGCCAGGACGAAGTTACGCCGCTTCGGGCAAGCTTACTTCTCGCGGCGGCAGGATGCGCAAGGCTGCGGCGTCGGCCGCGTCGAGATGCGCCGATCGGGCGCCCTTCTCGCCGCGCGCTTCCGTCTGCTAGAGCCGGCGCAGGACGCAGCACGGGAGGGCACATGACGCGCGGCGAGCGGCTCGCCCTCGGCAGCATCGGGGTCGGCTGCCTGGTGCTGGCGGCCAAGGGGATGGCGTGGTGGTTGACCTGCAGCGCCGCGATCTACTCGGACGCGATCGAAAGCACGGTCAACGTGGCCGCCGCCGCCGTCAGCCTTCTCGCGATCCACTTCGCGGCCAAGCCGGCCGACGCCAATCACCCCTATGGGCACGACAAGGCGGAGTTCTTCGCCGCCGTGGTGGAGGGCGGCATGATCGTCGCCGCCGCCTTCACAATCTTCCAGCACGCCTGGCAGACCTACTGGCGTCCGGCCCCGGTCACGATGCCGGGGATCGGCCTTGCGCTCAACGCGGGCGCCACCGCCGTCAACGCGGGCTGGGCCGCGCTGCTGATCGGCGCGGGGCGGCGCGCCCGCTCGCCCGCGCTCCTGGCCGATGGCCGTCATCTTCTCGCCGACGTGGTTACGTCCTGCGGCGTGATCGCCGGCGTCGGGTTCGCGGTCCTGACGGGCTTTCTCGTGCTCGACCCGCTGCTGGCCGCCGCCACCGGGGTCCACGTTCTGTGGTCGGGCGCTTCCATGATTTCGGCTTCCGTCGGCGGCCTGATGGACGCGGCGCCCTCGCCCTTGATCGTCGAGCGCATCCGCGCCCTCGTCGCCCTGCATGCGGAAGGGGCGATCGAGGCGCATGATCTCCGCACCCGCCATGCCGGACGGTTAACCTTTCTCGAGTTCCATCTGGTGGTGCCCGGCGGCATGACGGTGGCCGCCGCGCACGACATCTGCGACCGCGTCGAGGCGGCGCTGAAGGCGGAGATGGACGAGCTCGTGATCACCATCCACGTGGAGCCGGAGGGCAAGGCCAAGCACAAGGGCGTGCTGGTGCTGTGAAGGCTCCCGGCTGATGCGCCGCGCCCTCGCCTTCTCGGTCCTTGCCCATGTGCTGCTCATCCTGGCCGGCCTCGGTGCGGGCTACGTGAGCCTGCGCGGCGCGAGCCGGCAGCCTCCGCCCGGCGCGGAGGCGGAGATGATCTTCGTCGATCCGGGAAATGGCCGTGTCGGCGC
>CAXUIE010000149.1:0-7882 GCA_964250825.1 uncultured Acidisphaera sp.
GCCCACCTCCTCGCCCGCGACGAGGCGGGCGGCGTGCTCGCCGAACGGCGCTGGGCGGCCGGCGAGGGCGGCACGCACGAGGACTTCCTCCGCGCGCTGTTGGACATCGTGGACCGCGCGCTCGGCGCGGACCAGCTCGCCGGGGTCGGCCACCGGATCGTGCATGGCGGGGAGGCACTCGTCGAGCCGGCCTTGGTAACGCCGGAAACCATGCGGGCCATGGAGGCGCTGATTCCGCTGGCGCCGTTGCACCAGCCGCACAACCTGGCCCCGATCCGCGCGATCGAGGCCACGCGGCCGGGGCTGGCGCAGGTGGCGTGCTTCGACACCGCGTTCCACCACGCGCTGCCGTTGTCCGCTTCGAGCTTCGCGCTGCCGCGCGCGCTCACCGGCAGCGGCGTGCGCCGCTATGGCTTTCACGGGCTGTCCTACGAATACCTGGCCGGCGCGCTGCGCGAGCGGGCCCCGGGCCTCGCGGCCGGCCGCGTCGTGGTCGCCCATCTCGGCAACGGCGCCAGCCTTTGCGCGCTACACGACGGGCGAAGCGTGGATACTACCATGAGCTTCACCGCACTCGACGGCCTGGTGATGGGAACGCGGCCGGGCACGCTCGACCCTGGGGTGCTGCTATATTTGATGCGGGAGCGCGGCATGGACGCGGCGGCGCTCGAGGACATGCTGTATCACCGCTCCGGCCTCCTTGGCGTGTCCGGCGTTTCGAGCGACATGCGGGCCTTGACCGCGAGCGACGACCCGCACGCGCGCGAAGCGGTGGCGCTGTTCTGCTATCGCGCGGCGTGCCAGGCGGGCGCGCTGGCGGTCGCACTCGGCGGGCTCGACGGGGTCGTGTTCTCCGGCGGCATCGGCGAGCACGCGCCGGCTGTCCGCGCCGGCATCTCGGAGCATCTGCGATGGCTCGGCTTGCGGCTCGATCCGGCGCGCAACGCGGCTGGGGAGGGCCGGATCAGCGCCGACGGCTGCGCGGTCGAGGCCTGGATGGTGCCGACGGACGAGGAAGGCGTGATCGCCCGCCACACCGCCCGGCTGGTGGTTGAGCGGGCTTGATGCACCGTCAACCAGACTGGGACCGGCCGTCGCTTGCTTCCGGGCTTACCGGCGATCGGACCAGCGTGACGGTTTCGCTTGACAACACGCGCCCAATATGTTCTTGTTTCGTTCGTGATCCTCCCAGCTCCCTTCGCCGCCAGCGGCCTGTCTGACCGCTTCTCCGGGATCATCGAGGGGCTGTGCCGGGCGGTGGCGTCTCGGGCCGCGGCGAACCCGGCTTTGTCGCGGCTGCTGGTGCTGCTTTGGAGCCGGTTGCGCCGCATGGCGGCCCGGTTCGCCTCCCTAACCGAGCGGGTCGGCGGACGGGTCGGCGTCAGGACGCCGCGACGCGACGGAAACCGGCCGCGTCCGTCCGGCGCGCTCGAGCGGCTGCCTCGGGGCTTCGGCTGGCTGGTCCGGCTGGTGCCGGAAGCGGCCTGTTATGGCGCGCAGCTGCAGGGCTTGTTGTCCGGGCCAGGCATGGCCGAACTGCTCGCCGCGACGCCGGGGGCCAAGCGCGTGCTCCGGCCGCTATGCCGGATGCTCGCGGTGGAGCCCAGCCCGGAGGTGGTGCCGTCCGCCCGACGGGAAAGATCGCGGCCACGGGGCGACACGGGGGAAAGCGCCGTCGCGCGCAGCCCGGTTCGGGTGGGGCGCGTCCGCGTGCTGCGCCACGCCGGCTTGGCTTGGCTGCGCTGGCGACCCGCCGAAGAGGTTGGCTGAGGCGGCGCCGGCGCGCGCCTTTTGTTCCGGACAAGCAACATAATCCCCCGAAACGCGTGGACACCATCCCATCAACGGCCTTTGTGGTTGATCACTCGCCTATTCTAGACGCTAGTGGCGCAGCAGCGCCAAAATGATTTCCGCCGCGATCAACACCAGGATGACGATTTCGAGCAGCTCCGAGCGGCTGCCCGACGCCTCGTCGTAGAGCGCGGCGTAGGTGTCGCGGATGATGGCGAGCTTGCGCTCCACCGCCGCGCTCACCGTCGGCACGCGGAACAGCTCGAGGGCCGCGGCGTAGATGCGCGCGAGGTAGACGTCCTCCGTCACCTGCAGGGCGTTGTCGACCCGCTCCGTAAGTTCCGTGACTTCGGCCACGAGGGTGTAAAGCCGGCGCGCGAGGCCGGAGAAGCGCCGGGCGGCGAGCAGTCCGCGCGTGCGGCGGGTCGCTTCCACGAGATCGTACATGCGCGGCAGCTCGGCATCGAGCAGCTCGTCGTAGTAGCGCATCTCCAGGAGCTGCGCGTTGGCGACCTCCAGCGCGTCGATCACGTCCGAATCGCCGCGCGGCTCGTAGATGAAGGCCCTGTCCCAGGTCAGCGCCACGAGGTCGTCCGTGTAGTAGGAGTAGCGCTGCCGAAGGACGTCCTGCCGGGCCGAGTCCGACAGCCGCCGCTGCTCGCCGGACAACAGCGGAACCAGGTCCACGCGTTTTTGCAGGGCCTCGGCGGTGAGCGGCTCGTCGAACGCGTTGGCGACGCCGAGGAGATAGTCCTCCTCCAGGGTCGACGGTGACGACCGCTCCAGCGCCCCGTCAACGCCGCGTCGGACATGTTCCAGCAACTCGTTCCACAACGGATTGGCGGTGACGAGCCCGACCGCGCGGTGAACCGCGTTGAGCCGGGCGGCGAAGGCGGACCAGGCAAGCCCGCTCGCGTTCACGCGCAAGGCCAGGCTGACCACGCCGAAATCGTACAGCCGGGCCGTCACCGCCGCGTTCGCGCGGCCGTCGTCGAGCGCCAGTGTCACCGGATCGAGGCCAAGCACCAGCGGCGGCACGTCGAACGCCACGGCCTTGGCCGGCGTCGCGGTGAGCCGGCTGCGCGCGCTGGCACTCCGCGACCGCGTGGCCCAGACCCGTTCGGCCAGCCCGAGGTCGATCGCGTACGCGACGTCGAACAGCCGATAGGCGACGATGTAGCCGGCGACGACCGTCAGCTCGGTGTCGGCCATCGGTCAGCCCGGCGGCGCGCCGTGGGCCAGGAACTGGCGGGCGCTGTCGGGGTCGATCAGCGCGTGGATCTCGAAACGGGCCGGAACGATGTCGGCCCAGGCGTTGAGACGCGCGTGCAGCGCTTCGTTGGAAGCGACGTCGAACAGCGCCACCGCGCCGCGCCCCACCTTGGCGTGGACCGACCGCACTTCCCCGGTTGCGATCAGCGGGTCGATCCAGGTCCAGAACCGCTGCCGCGCTGACACGACTTGCGTCGGCCGCTCCGGCCGGGGCTCGCTGATGACCAGGAACAGCATGGTGGCTCCGAGTGGCATTCGAAAATGGCGCGGCCCGGATCATCGTACGGTAGCGGTTCCAAGCTCAAGACAGATGCCGGCTGGGCTGCTCTGCCGGATCGGCGGGCGAGCGTTTTCGGCGTCGAGGCCAACTCGTCAGTTTGCCGTTTTTGTTAACTCTCGGCAGAGATAATGGCGCCTTCGAACCACTCCGCGACAAGTGCCAAACTCCTCTATTGATCAGAGCCGATGATCAATCTCGGAGCACGTTAAGCATGTCCCGCCGACTTTGCGGGCGACGTTCAGCGAGGAAACCCGCTTGGTGGAAAGCCGCAACGTTGCTCCTGGCAGCAGCCGTCGCACTGGTGGTTTGCCCACATAGTTCGCGAGCCCAGCCCGTTGACGGTAGTCGTATGCAGGCCTTCATGGCATTAGACTTCTACAAGGAGCTCATCAACCGAGCCATCGCCGCCGTTCCGGCAGCTGTCTTCCAGAGATGTCGATCGTTGGTGTCCAGCGGTCGCGCGTGACCGTATTGCGGCCTATAGCCTTCGGCGCCGACGGATTTCCGAACAGCGGACTATGGAAGCGAGTGTTTCCCGTCCGGGGATGCGGCAACGACACCAATCTGAACTTCTACTTCGCCGCCACGGCGGATGAAGAGATAAACATGATCGTGGGCTTCCCGGGAACAAGTCGTGCCGATCTTGCCTTGCAAAACGACGCAAAAAGATACGCGACGATCGGCGCCAGCGTTGCCGCGGAGACTTGCCAGACCTTCGATGTCAAGAATGCCAGCTTCCGAGGCTTTGGTGTGCCTAATCCAACCATTCCCGATTCAGGCCCGGCTAGCCGTTTCCGCCCCTGGTGGGAAATGTGGACGATGGCCGGCTGTGGCCGCACGGTTGAGGTCCCACTTGACTTCGTGCCGGATGAGAATGGCACCCGGATATCCAATCTGGCGGCGCCATCGAGCGCTAGGCGCCGTTGCGGCCATCAACGGCAGGAAAGGCCCGACTCGCCCTCTTGGATGGTTCGCTAGTGCATCTCCGCCAAGCGCGCGAGGAGGAAGTCGCGGAACACGGCGACGCGCTTCGAATTGCGCAGCTCCTCGGGGTAGACGAAGTAAACGTCGACCTTGGGCGCGTTCAGGTCCGGCAGCAGCCGAACCATCCCGGCGTCCTCCGTCGCCATGAAGTCGGGCAGGGCGCCGACGCCAAGGCCGGACTGGATCGCCAGCAGCATCGCCTGCGTGCTGTTCACCTCCAGCAAGGCGCGGCGCGGATTGCCGGGGCGCCGCCCGACGTCGGCCAGCCAGTTGATGTCCTCGACCGGCTTGCGATACTCACCGAACAGGATCAGTTGGTGCTCGTCCAGGTCCTCCGCGCGTTGCGGCACGCCGTGCGCCTTGAGGTAATCGGGGGACGCGCAGACCACCCATTCGAGGGTGAGCAGGTGCCGCTGCACGAGATCGGGCTGCTTGGGCGGGTGCATCCGGATCGCGACGTCGGCGACGCGCATCGCGAGGTCGAGATCGGTGTCGTCGAGCAGCAGGGTGATCGACACGTCGGGATAGGCGCGCAGGAACTCCTGCAGGCGAGGGGCGAGCCACGCGCCGCCGAAGCCCACCGTGGTGGTCACCTTGAGCCGCCCGGCGGGCTTCTCCTTGCTTTCGGTGAGCAGCGCCTCCGTCATGGCGAGCTTGGCGAACACCTCGCGCACCGTCCGGTTCAGCTGCTCGCCCTGCTCGGTCAGGATCAAGCCGCGCGCGTGCCGGTGAAACAGCGGAACCTGCAGCGATTCCTCGAGAGCCGAGATCTGCCGGGACACCGCCGACTGGCTCAGGCTCAGGGTGTCGCCGGCGTGCGTGAAGCTGCCCGCCTCCGCGACGGCGTGAAACACCCGCAGCTTGTCCCAGTCCATCCGCCACTCCCGTCTGCGCTCCGCGACCGGCAAAGGCGCCGACGCGCTGGCTGGGCCGAAGCGAACCGTGGCGATCATTGCAGCCAATGCTGGGCCGCTCGGGCTGCAAGCCCGGTATGCTTCCTGGTCCGCCCCGCATCTTCGGCCTACCGCGCGCCGATGCAACCGATTCGTGAGAAACGCCGGGCGTCAATCCCAGGCGCCGATCATCGGGGTCTCGCGCGCGCTGGCCCGCGCGGCGGGATCGGGCGCGTGTTCGGCGAGGAACTTCTCGGCTTCCAGAGCGGCCATGCACCCCATGCCGGCCGCCGTGACGGCTTGACGGAACTTGGCGTCGGCCACGTCGCCCGCCGCGAACACGCCGGGGCAGGACGTGGAGGTGGACCAGGGCGCGATGGCGACATACCCGGCCGCGTCCAGGTCGAGCTGACCCCGGAACAGCGCGGTCGCGGGGTCGTGGCCGATCGCCACGAACACGCCCTCCACCGCCAGATCGCGCGCCTCGCCGGTCCGGCGATCGCGCAGCCGCAGGCCGGTCACCGCCTTGGCCGGCGCCTCGCGACCGAGCACCGCCTCGACCGCGCTATCCCACACCACGTCGATCCTGGGGTGGCGAAACAGCCGATCTTGCAGGATCTGCTCGGCGCGGAGCCGGTCGCGGCGGTGGATGAGCGTGACCTTTGTGGCATGATTGGTGAGGTAGAGCGCTTCCTCGACGGCGGTGTTGCCGCCGCCGATCACGGCGACCGCCTTGCCGCGAAAGAAGAACCCGTCACATGTGGCGCACGCCGAGACGCCCGCCCCGGCGAAGAAGCGCTCCGACGGCAGGCCGAGCCAGCGCGCCTGCGCGCCGGTGGCGACGATCACCGTGTCGGCGAGGAACGCGTCGCCCCCGTCGGTCGAGCACCGGAACGGCCGGCCAGCGAAATCGACGGCGGTTACGACGTCGTGAACAAGCCGGGCGCCGACATGCTCGGCCTGTGCGGCCATCTGTTCCATCAGCCAGGGGCCTTGGACCACCTCGGCGAACCCCGGGTAGTTCTCGACGTCCGTGGTGATGGTGAGTTGCCCGCCGGGCTGCAGCCCGGCCACCAGGATCGGGCCCAGGCTGGCCCGAGCGGCGTAGATCGCCGCCGTGTAGCCGGCCGGCCCGGCGCCGATGATCAGGACACGCGTGCGCTGAGTGGTCATTCGGGTCGCTCCCTCCGCGCCGGCGCTCGATCGCGGGATCTACGGCCGCACGATGAACCGACGGCCGGGCTTGCGGCGACGGCCGCGTGTAATATTATTTCGCGCCGGCACCCGTGTTTGCAACAGGTGCCAAGCTCGCGCGGGCTCCACTCCCATATGAAGCTGTCTCCGGACTCACCGCCTCTCGACACGACGGATCGCCGCATCCTGGCCGAGCTCCAGGCGGACGGGCGCATGACGAACGTGGAATTGGCGCGTCGGGCCGGGATCTCCGCGCCGCCCTGTCTTCGTCGCATGCGCCGGCTGGAGGAAGCGGGGGTGATCCGCGGCTATCACGCCGACAGCGACCCGCAGAAGCTCGGCTGGGAGATCACGTTCTTCGCCGTGGTCGGCCTCGACAGCCAGAAGGAGCGGGTGCTGGCAGGCTTCGAGCAGGCGGTCGCGGCCTGGCCCGAGGTGCGGGAGTGCCACATGATCCGCGGCGGCGGCGACTTCCTGCTCAAGCTGGTGGCGCGCGACACGGCCCACGAGAATCAACTCACCCAAAACCTGACCGGGATGCCGACGGTCAGCCGGGTGCAGACCTTGCAGACCATCCGCACCAGCCGCAGCCTGTCGGGCGTGCCACTCTAAGGTGGAGGATCCGTCGCGTCGGGCCGCCCGTTCGGCATGGGGACGACCCGCCGCCTGGGCGGCCGCGCTGGCCGCCATCACGGCTCTCCGACTTGCCGTGGCGGCGTCGGCGCCGTTGTCGCCCGACGAGGCTTATTACTGGGTTTGGTCACGCGCGCTGGCCGCGAGCTACCTCGATCACCCGCCGATGGTCGCGTACTGGATCCGGGCCGGCACCGCGCTCGCCGGCGACAATGCGCTCGGGGTGCGGCTGCTGGCTCCGTTCGCCGCGGCGCTCGGCTCCATCCTGCTGGCCGATGCGGGAGCGCGGCTTTACCCGGGTGGGAACGCCGGTGCCGCCGCCGCGGCCTTGCTGAACGCGACCTTGCTGCTCGGGGTCGGGGCGGTGCTGATGACGCCCGACACGCCGCTGATCCTATTCTGGACTGCTGCCGCATGGGCGCTGGCGCGGTTCGACCAGGCGCGGCGCGGCTGGTGGCTCGTGCTGGCCGGTTTGTTCGGCGGCCTGGCCCTCGACAGCAAGTACACGGCGGTTCTCCTGGCCCCCGGCGTGCTGCTGTGGCTGGCAATGGCGCGCTCCCGGCGACCTTGGTTGCGGACCGCGTATCCCTGGCTCGCGGCGCTCGTGGCGGCCTTGATCTTTTTCCCGGTCGTTTGGTGGAACGCCCGTCACGGTTGGGCGAGCGTGCTTCGGCAGGGCGGTCGCGCCGGCAACTGGGAACCCGCCCGGGCGGCCCGCTACCTCGGCGAGCTCATCGCCGGACAGATCGGCCTCGCGACGCCGCTCATCGCCGTCATCTTCGCCGCGGGGGTCGCCAGGGCTGCGCGGACGGGATGGCGCGACCGATCCTCGCGC
>CAXUIE010000150.1:0-7872 GCA_964250825.1 uncultured Acidisphaera sp.
GATCTACACATTGCGCGAGTGCCTGAAGGCGGGAGGCAGCGGCAACAACACGGAAACCGTGCTCGGCTTGCTGTCGCTGATCTTCTGGGCACTCACGATCGTGGTGACGTTGAAATACGTCATCTTCGTCATGCGCGCGGACAATGACGGCGAGGGCGGAATCATGGCGCTACTCGGGCTCGCCGCGCACAGCGTAAACAATCAGCGGCGCCGCGTCGCGCTGCTGCTCGTCGGCGTGGCGGGCGCTGCGCTTTTCTATGGCGACGGGATGATCACGCCTGCCATCTCCGTGCTCAGCGCAGTCGAAGGCTTGGAGGTCGCGACCTCTGTTCTGAAACCATACGTTGTCCCGATCACAATCGTCGTGCTGGTCGGCCTGTTCGCCGTGCAAAAGCGCGGCAGCGAGCGCATCGGCGCCTTCTTCGGCCCCATCATGGCGGCTTGGTTCCTGATTCTCGCGGTCGCCGGCATCGCTCAGGTCATCCAGACCCCCGGCGTGTTGGCGGCGTTCAACCCGCTGCACGCCGCGCGTTTTCTCGCAGGCCACGGCTGGGCCGGCATTCTCGCACTCGGCTCGGTGTTCCTCGCAATGACCGGCGCGGAAGCGCTCTACGCCGACATGGGCCATTTCGGCCGCGGGCCGATCCGGCTGGATTGGCTTGTGCTGGTGATGCCCGCCCTAACCCTGAACTACTTCGGTCAGGGCGCGCTCGTTCTCGCCCACCCCGACGCCGTCGACAGCCCGTTCTTCCGCTTGTTCCCGTCCTGGGCGCTGATCCCCATCGTCCTGCTGGCGACGGTCGCGACGGTGATCGCGTCACAGGCGGTCATCTCCGGCGCGTTCTCGCTGTCGCAGCAGGCCATGCAGCTCGGTCTGGTGCCGCGGCTCGAGGTGCAGCAGACCTCCGCCGAGGCGATCGGCCAGGTTTACGTGCCGCAGATCAACTGGCTGCTCATGGTCTGCGTCGTCGGGCTCGTGCTCGCTTTCGGGTCGTCCGACAATCTGGCGGCGGCTTACGGCATCGCCGTGGCCGGCACCATGGTGATCACCACGGGCCTGCTCGGGCTCGTCGCGAGCCGGGTCTGGAAATGGGGCGTTGTTCCAACGATTGCCGTGATCGGCTTCTTCGTGATCGTGGACCTGACCTTCTTCGCCGCCAACGTCGTCAAGATACCCCAGGGCGGCTGGTTCCCCATCTTGGTCGGCGTCGTGGTGTTCACGTTGATGTCCACGTGGCGGCGCGGCCGCGCGCTCCTGCTCGAGCGGATCGGCGAGGAAAACATGCCGCTGAAGCAGTTCATCAGCGAGCTCGACCCAGCGAAGCTGCCGCGCGTCGCGGGCACGGCAGTGTACTTGGCAGCCAGGCGGGAGATCGTGCCCTACGCGCTCGCGGAGAACGTGAAGCACAACAAAGTACTCCACGAGCGGGTCGTGATGCTCACCGTCATCACCGAGCGGGTTCCTTACGTGCCCGAAAACGAGCGCGTGGCCGTCGAGCAACTTCCCAAGGGTTTTTGGCAGATGGCGCTGCACTTTGGCTTTGCCGAGGCGCCAGATGTGTCAGCGGTCCTGCGGGCGCATCGGGCCGAGTTCGACATCGACGTCGAGCAAACCTCGTTTTTTGTGGGACGGGAACTTCCCGTGCCCACCTTGCGCCCGGACTTGTCCCCGTGGCGCGAGCGGCTCTACGCTTTCATGACGCGAAACGCGGTCAGCGCGTCGGACTACTTCCAGATCCCGCCCAAGCGCGTCATCGAACTGGGCACCCGGGTTGAACTGTAGCTAGCTTGCGACCGCCCTGCCTTGACCCTTGGTCCTTGACCTGAAGCTTAGCTGCACCATCTATCTGGATGGCTGGGGGATGGTGCGGACGTGGTCGAGGTCCAGGAGGCAAAGCCCAGGGGAGCGGAAAGCGAAAAGATCACACTTAATCTAGGATTCGTCGATCTCGGCCAGATTGATCTGCTGGTGCGCGAGGGCTTCTATTCCAACCGTACCGACTTCATCCGCACCGCGATTCGCAACCAGCTGGGGCGCCACGCGACCGCGATCCAGCAGTCGGTGGCGCGCAAGACGCTCGACATCGGCACGCGGCATTATCACCGCGAGGAGCTCGAAATTGCACGGGCCGCCGGGCATATGCTGCGTATTCGCGTGCTCGGACTGGCGAGCATCGCTCAGGACGTTACGCCCGATCTCGCCCGGGCCACGATCGCTTCGGTTGCGGTGCTCGGCAGCCTTCAAGCCAGTGCCGAGGTCAAGGCCGCTCTGGCCGACCGGATGAGCTAGCCGCCACGGCTGGTGCGCTCCGCATCGGCTTCCCTCACGCTTGAACAACGAAAGTCACGCTCATGAACCCTGCGCGAAAAGGCGCAATCGAGGCGGCGCGCCTCGCCACCGCCGGCCGCGTCGCGGAGGCTGCGGCGCTCTTCAAACGAACGCTCGCCGAGAAGGCGACGCATGCCACGCGACAGCTTGGGCCTGACCTAGCCTCGCTTCCCGAGGCGCTGCGGGGCATGTTCGATCGGGTCGGGATCAACGATTGGATGGCTCCGGGCGGGGCGCCGGCCCAGGGAAGGGCCGCTCCCTCGCCACCGGCGTCGACGGGCGATGACGCTTTCGTGGCGAAGAACTTCGGTAACGACGCCGGAAGCCGTCCCTACAAGCTGTTCATACCGAGCGGCTATCGCGGCCAACCGCTGCCCCTGATCGTGATGCTGCATGGCTGCACGCAGTCGCCGGATGACTTCGCGACAGGCACGCAGATGAATGTCGCCGCGGAGGCCGCGAGCTGTTTTGTCGCCTATCCCGGGCAAACCGCCGCCGCCAATCACTCGAAATGTTGGAATTGGTTCAATCCGGACGACCAGAAACGTGATCGCGGCGAACCTTCGCTGATCGCCGATATCACGCGCCAGGTCATGCGCGACTACGCGGTCGATCCGCGCCGCGTGTACGTCGCCGGATTGTCAGCCGGCGGCGCAGCGGCGGCGATCATGGGATCGACGTATCCGGATCTCTACGCCGCGATCGGCGTTCACTCCGGCCTAGCTTGCGGGGCGGCGCACGACGTGGCCTCGGCGTTCATGGCCATGCGGAAAGGCGGCAGCCCTCCAATGCGAGGCCGGAGTTCCTCGGCCGGCGTGGATCACTTCGTGCCGACCATCGTCTTTCATGGCGACCGCGACAGCACAGTGCATCCGTCTAACGGTGAGGGCGTGGTCGCTCAACTCCTGCAAGCGCAGTCAGCCGCGCCGCAGCGTGTCGTGGAGGAGGGCCGTGTCCCCGGCGGACGCAGCTTCACCCGCATCGCGTTTCGAGGTCGAGATGGCGGTTCGGTGAGCGAGCAATGGATCGTTCACGGCGCGGGTCATAGCTGGTCGGGCGGCAGCCCCGCCGGTTCCTACACGGACCCAAGCGGGCCGGATGCGACCCATGAGATGCTGCGCTTCTTCATGGAGCACCCGCGCGCCTTGCCGTGACGCGACTGGTTGTTTGACAGGAGCGAGCGCGCCCTCCATCGTGTGTCCATCCGAGGGGAGCCCCGGCAGGGGGCTGAGATAACCGCCGGTCCGGGCGTAGCGGAGGCGCGGTGACCCTTGAACCTGAACCGGGTCATGCCGGCGGAGGGACGGAGCGAGCAACGCACACCTCCTCCCGCCGCAGCATCCGCACCGCGAGGAGATGTTCATGACCGCTGACGCCAAGCCTGCCTCCGTCCGGCCCGCGACGGTGACGACCGGGCCGATCGCTGGCTCGCGCAAGATCCACACGAGCCCCGAAGGTCGACCCGATATCGGCGTGCCGTTCCGCGAGATCGCTCTCGAGCCGACCGCGCGGGAGGACGTCTTCCGCACCTACGACACCTCCGGCGCTTATACGGATCCCGCGGTCACGATCGATCTGGAGGCCGGCCTCCCGCCGGTTCGCCGCGCGTGGCTCGCTGGGCGGGGTTTCACGAGCGTGGCTGCGCGCGGCGTCAAGCCGGAAGACAACGGCTTTGTTTCGGCCGAGCGGATGGTCCCGCCCTGCCCCGCCGAGCGCTCGGTGTTGGCGGGCTCGCCGGTCCGGCCGGTCACCCAACTCGAGTTCGCGCGCGCCGGCGTCATCACGGAGGAGATGATCTACGTCGCTCACCGCGAGAACCTGGGGCGGGCTACGATGCTCGACGGTGCCGCCGAGCGTCGGGCCGACGGGGAGGATTTCGGCGCGTCCATACCTCCTTTCGTGACACCCGAGTTCGTCCGCGCCGAGATAGCCGCGGGCCGCGCCATCATCCCCGCGAACATCAATCACGCGGAACTCGAGCCGGTGGTCATCGGCCGCAACTTCCTGGTCAAGATCAACGCCAATATCGGCAACTCCGCCGTCACCTCCGGTGCCGCCGAGGAGGTCGAAAAGCTGGTCTGGTCGATCCGCTGGGGCGCGGACACGGTGATGGACCTTTCCACCGGCCGCAACATCCACAACATCCGCGGCTGGATCCTGCGCAACGCGCCAGTGCCGATCGGCACGGTGCCCATCTATCAAGCGCTTGAGAAGGTGAACGGCGAGCCCGACAAGCTCGATTGGGAAGTGTTCAAGGACACTTTGATTGAGCAGGCCGAGCAGGGCGTGGACTACTTCACCATTCACGCCGGGGTGCGGCTGCCCTATGTTCCGCTGACGGCCAAGCGGGTCACTGGCATCGTTTCGCGCGGCGGCTCGATCATGGCGCGCTGGTGCCTTGCCCATCACCGCGAAAGCTTCCTTTACGAGCGCTTCGACGAGATCTGCGACATCATGCGGAGGTACGACGTGTCGTTCTCGCTCGGCGACGGGCTCAGGCCCGGCTCGATCGCGGACGCCAATGACGCGGCACAATTCGCCGAACTCGAGACCTTGGGCGAACTGACCAAGGTCGCCTGGGACAAGGGCTGCCAGGTGATGATCGAGGGCCCCGGTCACGTGCCGATGCACAAGATCAAGGTGAACATGGAAAAGCAGCTGCGCGAATGCGGCGAAGCGCCCTTCTACACCCTGGGGCCCCTCACCACCGACATCGCGCCCGGTTACGACCACATCACGTCGGCGATCGGCGCCGCCATGATCGGCTGGTTCGGCACCGCCATGCTTTGCTACGTCACGCCGAAGGAGCATCTCGGCCTGCCCAACCGCGACGACGTCAAGGCTGGCGTCATCACCTACCGGATCGCGGCCCATGCCGCCGACCTCGCCAAGGGCCATCCATCAGCCAAGCTGCGCGACGACGCGGTCAGTCGTGCGCGGTTCGAGTTCCGCTGGCAGGACCAGTTCAACCTGTCGCTCGATCCGGATACCGCTCGGCAGTTCCACGACGAGACCCTGCCCAAGGATGCCCATAAAGTAGCGCATTTCTGCTCCATGTGCGGCCCGAAGTTCTGTTCGATGAAAATCACCCAGGACATCCGGGCGGACGCCGAGCGCATGGCGGGTTTGCAGGCTAAGAGCGAGGAGTTCCGCGAGCGGGGCAAGGCGCTTTATTTGCCGCGGGCGGCGGCGGAGTGAAGCGGCACCCGGCGGTCGCCCGGGTGCCTGGCGGCTTGAGATGGAGGGCGTGCTTGTCCGACCCGCGTGTGGCATTGGACGCGATCGGGCAGCTGCCCGACGCCGAGATCGACATCGCCGAAGCCGCGCTCCAGCTGGCCCGGGTCGATGCCCCCCAAGCGGATTGGCAAGCTGCCCGCCAGCACCTTTCCGATCTGGCACGGGATGCCGTCGCCTTCGCTGCGGACGTGCCGGCCGGCGATCTCGCGGCTCAAGGCGCCTCGCTCGCCCGCTTGCTGGTCTCGCGGCATCGCTACCGCGGTGATGTGGAAACCTACGAGGATTTCGCCAACGCCAACCTGATCCGGGTGGTCGAGCGCCGCCGGGGGCTGCCGGTCGCGCTTGGCGTGCTCTGGCTCCACGCCGCGCGGGCGACTGGATGGGAGGCGCATGGGGTCGATTTTCCCAGCCACTTTCTCATTGCCTTGCAAGGCAAGGGGACCAAAAGCGTGCTCGACGTGTTCGGCGGCGGGGCAAGCCTCGATGCGCGCGCGCTTCGAGGGCTGTTGAAACAGGTGGAAGGCGAAAACGCGGAACTACGCCCAGGCTTGCTGCAGCCGATGAGCACACGCGCGGTTTTGCTGCGGCTGCAGAACAACATCAAGGTGCGTCGCCTTCACGCCGGCGACCTGCGCGGCGCGCTTACCTGCGCCGAGGACATGCTTCGGGTCGCGCCTGATCACGCTTCCTTGTGGCGCGAAGCGGCGCTGATGAACCAGCGACTCGATCAGCTCGCCGCCGCGCTGCGCTGCTTTGAGCGTTTCCTGGCTTTGGTGCCCGAGGGAGAAACGGCGGCGCGGGCCCGCACCATCGTGGACGAGCTGCGGGCCCGGATGAACTGAGCCCGACAGGCGCGTCGGGCTCTTGCCTTCCCGAACCGTCCCGCCGATGTAGCAAGGCAGCAGAGCCGACGCCGGTGTCCGAGCGTTGTTCAGCGTTGTCGTAGGAGCCGCCATGTTCATCGAAACCGAAGGCACCCCGAACCCGGCTACCTTGAAATTTCTACCAGGGCGCGAGGTCATGGGCTTGGCGACCGCCGATTTCGCCAGCATGGTCTCGGCTGGGCGCAGCCCGCTCGCTTCGGCGCTGTTCGATTTGCCGGGTGTCGCCCGCGTGTTCCTGGGCGGCGACTTCATTAGCGTCACCAAGTCCGACGAGGTCGGATGGCCGGAGCTGAAGCCGCGCGTTCTCTGCGCGATCATGGACCATTTCGTCGCTGGCCATTCCGTGCTCGACGGCGATGAGGGCGATCTGCTTGAGGAGGACGTGAACCCCGAGGACGCCGAGGTTGTCGACCAGATCAAGGAATTGCTGGACACTCGCGTGCGTCCGGCGGTGGCGGGGGATGGTGGCGACATCGTGTTCCGCGGCTATCGCGACGGCGTGGTTCGGCTGCATATGCAGGGTTCCTGCAGCGGCTGCCCGTCCTCCAGCGCCACGTTGAAGCACGGCATCGAGAACATGCTTCGCCATTACGTGCCCGAGGTGGTGGCCGTCGAGCAGGTCGAGTTCTGATGGCCGCGATCGAGCAAAGCGCGCTGCAGACGCTGTTTCTGGAGGCCCGCACGCATAACAGCTGGAGCGCCGCACCCGTTACGGACGACACGATTCGTGAGTTGTACGAAGTATTGAAACACGCGCCGACCTCGGCGAATGCGTCGCCTGGGCGGTTCGTGTTCATCCGCACCCCGGAGGCCAAGGAGCGGTTACGCCCGGCGCTGTCATCTGGCAATACCGAGAAAACCATCTCGGCCCCGGTGACCGTGATCGTCGCCTATGATCCGAAGTTCTACGATCACCTGCCGCGGCTGTTTCCGCATACGGACGCGCGATCCTGGTACGCCCACAACGAGGAACTCGCGGAGGCGACGGCGTTTCGCAATGGCACCTTGCAAGGTGCCTATCTCATCATGGCCGCCCGCGCGCTTGGGCTCGACGTGGGCGCCATGTCGGGGTTCGACAATGGCAAAGTCGATGAGGCGTTCCTTGTCGATCGGGGTTGGAAGTCCAATTTTCTCGTGAACCTTGGGCACGGCGAGTCCGCCGGTGTGAGGCCGAAAGGCCCGCGTTTCGCGTTTGATGAGGTATGCATGCTGTTGTAGAGGCAAGGACCATATCAGCGGCTTGCAATGCGTTCACAAGCTTCGTAGAACCGCCCCTTCGATGGAGCGCGGGCGTAGCTCAGGGGTAGAGCACAACCTTGCCAAGGTTGGGGTCGAGGGTTCGAATCCCTTCGCCCGCTCCAGATTTTCTTGGTCCAGCCCGGAGACATAGGTGACACTTTGTTCCTAAGACATGGGTGACCA
>CAXUIE010000151.1:0-7732 GCA_964250825.1 uncultured Acidisphaera sp.
CAGCAGCCCGGGCCGTGGCTCGGGCGCGTCGAGGTAGCCGTCGCCGCGCCAGCCGAACGCTGCGTCCAGCCAGTCGAGCGCTTCCCTCATGCTCTGCCGGCTGTACAGCACGCCGATGTGCTCGACGCCGCCGGAGAATGAGACGCGGCGCGCGGTGCCGTCGGCGAAGCGGCCGTAAGTGACGCGGGGGCTCGGCGGCCCGGACGCGGCCTGACCGGCGATCCGCAACCCTTCGTCGCGCAGCACGGCCGGCTCGAGCCCGCCCACGATCACCAGGAGGTTGCGGGGCGAGGTGGCGGTGGTGCCAGGCGAGAACGTCGAGACGGCGACGGTCGCCCGCACCTCCGGATGCGTTTCGGCGTAACGGATCACGATGTCCGCCGCCATCGAGTGCCCGAGCAGCGCCAGCCGCCCGTCGGCGCGGGGCAAGGTGCCCGCGAAGCCGACCACCTGTCCGAGCGCGTCCGTCAGCGCCTTGTTGCGGCGTTCCTCGTCGGCCAAGCCGCCCGGCAGCGGGGCGGGATTCCGCCCGTGGCCGGGGAAGTCGAAAGTGACGGCGGTGTAGCCGTTGCGGGCCAGGGTGACGGCGAAGGGCTGCATGAGTTGCCGCGATCCAGCGAAGCCGTGGCCGATCACCACCGTCGGGCCGGGCGAGCCGGCGGACGGGCGGAACGTGGTGACCGGGATGCTCCCGACCGTCGTTCGGGTGACGGCCAGGCCTGCCGTGGCGTCCGCGAGCTGCCACAGGCCAAGGGCGACGGCCACGAGTGCCAAGATGGCGACGATGACTCGCACCGGCCGGGCCCCGGCGCGCCTTACCCCGCCCCGCGTTCTCGCAGGTCGCGAACCTGATCCTCGAGCCTGGCCAGCCGCTTCGCCATCTGCAGATACAGCGACGAGTTCAGGCCGCCGACTTCGAAGGCCGACTGTGCCACCGACCCCGCTTGTTCGGCGAGGCGCTGGTTCAACGCCATTATCTCGAGCAACGTGTCGGCGTCGTCCTTGCGCTCAGTCAGCGTGTTCTGCAGCCGGTCCATGCGGGCCATCAAGTCGACGCGCGTTCGGGTTTGCCCTTCCTCCAACCGGGTCTGGCCGGCATCGAGCTTAGTCAGACGGTCCACGACGGTGAGGTGGCCAGCCGTCAATTGCTCGACGGCAACTCGAGTAGCCTGGGCAAACTTCAGAAGTTCAGCAAGCACCGCCTGTAATGGATGGTCGCTCATGGCTTCCTCATACTCGGTTTTTGCGGGTGCTTGCACTCAGTCGCGACCGCAACGCGTCTCTACCGCAGCGATCTCGTCACGCGCCGCTTGCTAAGCATAGTCGGGCAGCTCGCCCACCGTCGTCTTGGTCCGGGCGAACTCGGCGCGGTTCTTCCCGCGTTGCGAACGCCCAGCCCTGCAACGCCCCCGTCACCGGCGCCAGGTCGCGCCGCTACTGCTCTGCTCTCGTCATTAAGGCTTCTCGCCCAATTCCATTGCCGCCATCGCAGGCGGGCACGGTTGGAACTCTCTCAGCGTCGCCGGTAAGCATTATGCGACAACGCCGCCAACTTCGTCGCCGTGCGCGCGTGGACGGCACCGACACCAGATAAGCGGGCTTAGCCGCGAAGGAGGCAGGCATGACCATCTACACCGGTCCTGTGTTCGAGATGGCCCGAACCCAGTTCGGGGTGATCGCCGACCACCTCGGCATTTCAGAGGACGAGCGCGCCCGGCTGCTCTACCCCAAGCGCGCCATCACGGTTTCCGTGCCCGTCCACATGGACGACGGCCGCACCGAGGTGTTCCAGGCGTATCGCGTGCAGCACCATCTCACGCTCGGCCCGACCAAGGGAGGCACCCGGTTCTCCCCGAGCCTGCACGTGGGCGAGGTGGCGGCGCTCGCCATCTGGATGAGCTGGAAGTGCGCGCGGGCGGGGCGGCCGGACGGCGGGGCCAAGGGCGGCGTCGCCTGCGACCCGCCCCTATTGTCCCGGCGCGAGCTGGAAGCGGTGTCGCGTCGCTACATGCAGGAGATGATCCCCTTCGTCGGCCCGCAAACCGACGTAATGGCCCCCGACATGGGCACCAACGAGCAGGTGATGGCCTGGTTCATGGACACCTACTCCATGCACCACGGCCACGCGGTGACCGAGATCGTGACCGGCAAGCCCGTGAGCCTCGGCGGCACCGAGGGACGGCGCGAGGCGACGGGCCGCGGCGTCGCCTACTTGGTCAGCCGGGCTTGCGACACCGTCGGCGTCAAGTCGCAGGACAGCACGGCGATCGTGCAGGGCTTCGGCAACGTGGGCAGCGTGGCGGCCTACACGCTCGCCCGTCGCCACGGCGTGCGCATCGTCGGCGTAAGCGACCACACCGCCGCACTCTATGACAAGGCCGGGTTGCCGCTCGACGCGATCGAGCGGCACGTGGCCGAGCACGGCGTGTTGGCGGGGTTCACCAACCAAGCGGGGATCGACCCGAGCGAATTGTTGAGCCAGCCATGCGACATCTTGGTGCCCGCTGCGGTCGAGCGCGTCATCACGGCCGAGAACGCCGGAAGATTGCTCTGTCGCATCCTGGCCGAGGGCGCCAACGGCCCCACCACGCCCGACGCCGACGCGATGCTGGAGCAGCGAGGCGACGAGGTGTTCGTCATTCCCGACATCCTGTGCAACTCGGGCGGCGTGATCGTGAGCTACTTCGAGTGGGTGCAGGACCTGCAGCAGTTCTTTTGGTCGCAAAGCGAAGTCAACGACCGGCTGGAGCGTCTGCTGGAAGGAGCGTTCACCCAGGTGGCGCGCCGGGCCAGGACGGAGGGAGTGTCGATGCGGACGGCCGCAATGTCGATCGGCGTTGAGAAGGTGCGCGCCGGCAAGCGGCTCCGCGGCCTGTTTCCGTAGAAGCGCCGCGCACGCGTCTGGCGTCGACTGTCTAGTTGTGTTTACACTCGGGCTCGATGCCGGTCTTGACACTCGACGCCGCCCCTCCGCTCGCCGACGCGCCAGACGAACGGCCCCATGCCGTGGTGATCGGCAGCGGCTTCGGCGGGCTGGCGGCGGCGGTGCGGCTTGGCGCGCGCGGCTACCAGGTGACGGTGCTGGAGCGGCTCGACGCGCCGGGCGGCCGCGCGGGGGTATTCCGCCAGGACGGCTTCACCTTCGACGCCGGCCCGACCATCGTAACGGCGCCGTTCCTGTTCGAGGAATTGTGGACGCTGTGCGGGCGGCAACTGGCCGACGATGTGGAGCTGCGCCCGGTGTCGCCGTTCTACCGCATTCGCTTCGACGACGGCGCCTGCTTCGAATACACCGGCGACGCCGCGGCGATGCGCGCCGAAGTGGCCCGCTTCTCGCCCGCCGACGTCCGCGGCTACGAGCGGTTCATGGCGGCGAGCGAGGCCACCTGCCGGATCGGCTTCGAGCGGCTTGGGCACGTGCCGTTCGGCTCCTGGATCGAGATGGCGCGCATTATCCCCGACCTGCTGCGGCTCGGCGGGCATCGCAGCGTTTATGCGCAGGTTAGTCGCTTCGTCCGCGACGAGCGGCTGCGGACGGTGTTCAGCTTCCACCCGCTGCTGATCGGCGGCAACCCGTTCACCGCGAGCGGGATTTACTGCCTGATCGCCCATCTCGAGCGGCGCTGGGGCGTGCATTTCGCGATGGGCGGCACCGGCGCGCTGGTGCGCGGGCTCGTTCGGGTGATCGCGGGGCAGGGCGGGGCGGTGCGCTGCGACGCGGAAGTCGCCGGGATCACCGTGCGCGACGGGCGCGCCACGGGGGTCCGCCTCGTAACAGGGGAAACGATCGCGGCCGACATCGTGGTTTCCAACGCCGACAGCGCTTGGACATATCGGCACCTGATCGGAGCGGGCGACCGGCGGCGATGGACCAACTGGCGGCTCGAACGCGCGCGCTACTCCATGAGCTTGTTCGTTTGGTATTTCGGCACCCGGCGGCGCTACGACGAAGTGGCGCACCACACGATCCTGCTCGGCCCGCGCTACCGCGAACTGCTCGGCGACATCTTCACGCGCAAGGTGCTCGCGGCGGATTTCAGCCTTTATTTGCATCGCCCGACCGCGACGGATCGATTACTGGCGCCACCCGGCTGCGACGCGTTCTACGTGCTGGCGCCGGTGCCCAACCTCGACAGCGAGACGGACTGGCGGGTGGCGGCCGAGCCATATCGGCACGCGATCGCGCGGCAGCTCGAAGCCACCCTGCGGCGGGGCTTGCATGACGGGGTGGTGACGTCCCGCGTCACCACCCCGCTCGACTTCCGCGACCGGCTGCTGTCAATGCGTGGCGCCGCGTTCGGCTTGGAGCCGGTGCTCACCCAGAGTGCCTGGTTTCGTCCGCACAACCGGAGCGAGGACGTGCGTGGCCTGTATCTGGTGGGGGCCGGGACGCACCCCGGCGCGGGGCTGCCCGGGGTCCTTTCTTCCGCCCGCGTTCTCGACACGGTGGTGCCGCATGCGACTGCCCGTGCCTGACATGGACGCCGCCGACCTCGCGGCGTGCCGCAAGTTCCTGCGCGGCGGGTCGCGCAGCTTTCACGCCGCTTCCCTTCTGCTGCCCCGCCGGGTGCGGGAGCCGGCGACCGCGCTTTACGCCTTCTGCCGGCTGGCGGACGACGCGATCGACGGCGAAGGCAAGTGCGGTCACGGGCTCGGTCGACTGCGTGAGAGGTTGGCGCGGGTGTATGACGGCCGGCCGTTACCGATTCCGGCGGATCGCGCCTTGGCCGGGGTGGTGGCGCGGTTCGGCATTCCGCCTGCGTTGCCCGAAGCGCTGCTTGACGGGTTTGCTTGGGACGCGGAAGGACGGCGCTGCGCCGACCTCGCGGCCTTAAACGCGTATGCGGCGCGGGTTGCGGGCTCGGTGGGCGCCATGATGGCGCTGCTGATGGGCGCGCGGAGCGAGCCGGCGCTGGCGCGCGCCTGCGACCTCGGCGTCGCGATGCAGCTTTCCAACATCGCCCGCGATGTGGGCGAGGATGCGCGTGCTGGCCGGCTCTACCTCCCGCTCGACTGGTTGTGGGAGGCGGGCATCGATCCAGATCGCTGGCTCGCGGCGCCCGTGTTCGATTCCGCACTCGGGTCGGTCATCGCGCGCGTGCTCGCCGAGGCCGAGCGGCTGTACGCTCGCGCCGGCGCGGGTATCGCGCTCCTGCCGCTTGATTGCCGCCCGGGGATCGGCGCCGCGCGGCGGCTTTACGCCGAGATCGGCCGCGAAGTGGCGCGGGCGGGGTGCGACTCGGTATCCCGGCGCGCCGTCGTTTCCTGGCGCCGCAAGGGCTGGTTGCTTGCGCTCGCCGCGAGTGACACCATCCTGCATCGGGCCGGGCCGGGTCATGCGCCGCTATCGGAAGCGGAGTTCCTGGTGCAGGCCGCCCGGGCCGCAAGACCGGCGGCGCCGTCATCCGCCGCTTGGTGGGACGTGGGCGAGCAAATCGCCTGGATCGTAGAGCTGTTTCACCAGCTCGAACAGCGCGAGCGGATGGAGGAAACGGTTCCCTAGCGGATGACATCTTACCGACGAGTCGTTTGCGCATCCCTTCGGGTCGAGTGGTACCCAGGTAGCTGTCCCTACGTGAGCTTGAGCCTGGGAACGCATGGCGGCTGTACAACGTCCTCCGCTGAGTGGGTGGAAGGATTTTACGATCGCATTGGAGTGCCTACGGCTGACGGATGAACCTGAATACACCTGCCCCTTTCACTGGACCAAAGACCCGGACACGATCATCGCCATCGTCAGGCGAGGGCGCCACTGTTAGCCTCCAATAGCATTGGAAGGGGAATACGATGACGGTATGGGCGGGGCTGGTGATGTTCGCCCTCGGAGCGTGGCTGGTCGGCAACGCGTTGGTTCGGCGTCGACGGCAGCGCGTCGCTCCCGTGCGCGCCGAACTTGCCGGCTTCGGCGCGATCATGCGTTCGGTCATCATCGGCGCGCTAGTGCTGATCGGCGTCAAGGTGACGTTGATGTATCTCGCATTCGGCGGCGACGGGCTGTTCTCCGGCTTCAACCTGGCCGGGCTCGAGTTCCTGCTGGCGAGCTACGGCGTATGGGTGTTCATCACCCTGGCGCCTCATTCGGCCGGATCACACGGCGGGGAAATCGAGCCGGCTGGGCGAGGATGAGCTCCCTGTTCCACTGGGAGTGGCTGGTCATTGAACTCGCCGTGGTCGGCTGGGCGGCGTGGGAGCTGCTGTCCCTCCGCCGCCACAAGCGGCGGGACGCCCAACGTTCGACCGAGTCGACCGATCGGCCAGGCTAGGCCGGGAACGGCGACACGCCGACGATGTGGGCGTGGCCACCCAGCATGAGCGCGTAGGCCACCAGCGCCACGGCTGGCCGCCACCAGCCGAGTTCATTCACGGCGAGCGTGTTCCGCCGAGCGAGAATGGCACCGAACGGCAGGATGGAGGTGCGGGACGCGAACGCCTCCCACGCCGGGGCGCCGAGCGCCCGCCGACGCTTGGCGTCGATGGAAACGGTGCCGGCGGCGGCCACGATGAACAGCGCGCCGAAGAACAGCAGCGAGGCGACATCGCCGTTGCCGATGAGATGAACCGCCGCCCAGATCGCCACACCGGTGAGGAAGGGATGCCGGGTGACGCGCACGATCCCGATTGGCGGACGGTCCACCAATCCTTCCTGCCCGACGGCGGTCGGGTTGGGCGTGGTGAGCCCGATGACCACGAGCAGGAAGGCGGGAAGCATCAGCACGATGGCGAACGGCTTCCACCATTCGAGCATCCCCCAGGTCGGGTCATAGGGCGCGACCTTGTAGGCCCAGATGAGCCAGACCAGCCCTGCGACCGACAGCACCGAGAACCCGATCGAGTAGCCGCGCGCTCCGGTCAACGCCACAACCTGGCCGCGCAACGCCGTCCCGGCGACGCCGAGGTGGATGCCGATGAAGAGCAAGGCGGCGAGGAGGAGCGAGAGCATCTTTCGAGCCTAGCCCGGGTTGGAAGGTTTGCAAACAATCGCGGCTGACGGAGCGGCCCAGCGCGTTCTGTGTCACTATCCACCAATGAAGGGCAGTCGTGCGGACGGATGAACGCGAGGCTTTGGCGCGGCAATACGCCGCCCCGGGGCGATAACCTGGAATGAGTTGCGTAAGTGCGGGTTCGAGGACATGTCCCGACGCGGTTTACATCGAAGCGACACGGGTCCGCGGCGCACTCGATGCCGATATGATTGTCGATTGGACTAAGACTCCGACTCTGAACTCAAACGCAACGAGCCAATCGGCGGATGAGCAGCATGCCCCGCGCCTTCTGCCGGTGGCGTACCCACGCGGACCGCCGGCTTTGCTGTGTCCCGGTCTGCGCGCTCGCGGCTTGGCTCCAGTAGGGCGGTCATACTTGGCCGTATGTTCTTGCCTATATTTCTAGTAATGGTCGCGGCATGTGCTGGGATGTCAAGCAGAGAACGGGGGCGAGTGGGTGCTTAGCCGCGCCGCGCCGCGTTCACCGCCGCATCGAGCGCGGAAAGAAAGCGCGAGCGGTCGGCTTTCGTGAGCGGCGCGGGGCCGCCGCCCATCGAGACCCCGGAGGGCTGGCTCCTGATCTTCCACGGCGCCGAGCAGGCCGCGCAGGGCTGGGTCTATCAAGTGGGCCTGGCGCTGCTGGACCTGGACGATCCCAGCTAGGTGCTGGCACGGACGCGGCGGCCGGTGTTCGGGCCGGAGGCGGACTACGAGCGTGGCGGGGCCAAGCCCGGCATCGTGTTCCCGAC
>CAXUIE010000152.1:0-7696 GCA_964250825.1 uncultured Acidisphaera sp.
GTGCAGCAGCACCGCCGCGCGCGGCCCCGATTGCGCCAGGGCGCGCGGAGCGTCCGCCGCCTCGCCCTCGGCGAGCACGGTGCCGGGCACCCAGGCCGTCGCGTACAAGTCGGCGGGGTCATTGCCGCCCTCCGTCCAGCTTGCCTGCATGGACCGCAGCGCCTCGTTCGCCCCGTCGACGTCGGCGACGAACGTCATCCAAGCCGCTTGCAGCTTCGCCACCAGCGCCTGCGATTTCGGCCCGTACGCTGACACATGCAGCTTCACCGGATCGGCGATGTTGATGAGATCAATCTCCGGGTTGAGAAACTTGATCTTGCGGCGCTTGCCCTCGATCTCGGTTTCCACGATCTCGTCACGCAGCAGGCCGTAGACGACCCGGATGTATTCGGCCATGTCGGCGAGCTTCATGGCGCCTAGGCCCATCGCGCGCCGCGCCGAGAATCCGGTGCCCACGCCGAAGTCGATCCGCCCGGGTGCCAACCGGTTCAAGGTGGCGAAGCAGTTGGCGGTCTGCGCGGCGATCCGGTTGGAGGGCACGAGCACGCCGGTGCCAAGCCGGATGCGAGAGGTGTTGGCTGCGGCAAGGCCCATCGCGATGAAAGGGTCGGCCGTGATCATTTGCGTGTCGTAGAACCAGGCGTGCGTGAAGCCGAGCTCCTCCGCCCGCTTAGCCAGCTTCCAGGAGTCCGCTGCGGTTGCGATTCCGATCCCGAAATCCATGCGCGTTCCTCACCCGTAGGCGAGCAGCTTAGCATCTCTCACGCCCAGTCAAAGGAGCGCGCGACCGCCTTCTGCCATGCCGCGTAAAGCGCCGCGCGCCGGTCGGCGGCCATGTCGGGCAGCCAGCGGCGCCCCTCGCCCCAGTTGCGCCGGAGATCGTCCGTGTCGCGCCAATAGCCGACCGCGAGCCCCGCCGCGTAGGCGGCGCCGAGGGCCGTGGTTTCGATCGTGCG
Organism: uncultured Acidisphaera sp.; assembly: GCA_964250825.1. Lineage (GTDB taxonomy): Bacteria > Pseudomonadota > Alphaproteobacteria > Acetobacterales > Acetobacteraceae > CAVWQV01. Next base: position 957 of record CAXUIE010000152.1, read on the forward strand.
CGGCCGCACCACGGGAACGTCCAGGATGTCGGCCTGAAAGCGCATCAGGAGCTCGTTGATCACCATCCCGCCGTCGACCCGCAGCTCCGTCAACTCGATCCCGCTATCGGCGCGCATCGCCGCGAGCACGTCGCGCGTTTGAAACGCGGTCGCTTCCAGCGCCGCGCGCGCGAGATGGGCGGACGTTGCGAAACGGGTCAGCCCGGCGATCACGCCCCTCGCGTCGGCCCGCCAATAGGGCGCGTAAAGGCCGGAAAACGCCGGCACGACGTAGACGCCGCCATTGTCGGGCACCGACGCCGCCAACACCTCGCTTTCGGCGCTGGTACGGAACAGGCCGAGGTTGTCGCGCAGCCATTGCACGAGCGCGCCGGTGATCGCGATGGAGCCCTCCAGCGCGTAGACTGGCGGAGCGTCAGCCAGTTGGTAACCGACGGTGGTGACGAGCCCCGAACGCGAGGCGACGGGTTCGGCTCCTGTGTTCATCAGCACGAAGCAGCCGGTGCCGTAGGTGTTCTTCGCCTCTCCCGGCGCGAAGCGGGCTTGGCCGAACAAGGCGGCTTGCTGGTCTCCAAGCACGCCACCCACCGGCACGCCTTCCAACTCGCCCCGAGCCAGGCCGTAAACCATGCTGGATGGGCAAATGCGCGGCAGCATCGCGGGCGGGACCGCGAACGCTTCGAGCAACGACGAATCCCAGGCGAGCGAACGCAGGTCCATCAACATGGTCCGGCTGGCGTTGGTCACGTCCGTGACATGCAGCCCCGTCAGGTGCCAGAGCAGAAACGTATCGACCGTGCCGAACAGCAGCTCGCCCGCTTCGGCGCGGGATCGCGCATGGGGCACGTTGTCGAGCAGCCAGCGAAGCTTCAACGCGCTGAAGTAGCTCGCGAGCGGCAGCCCGGTTTTGGCCCGGAATCGGTCCTGGCCACCGTTCGATGCGAACAAGGCGACCAGAGCATCCGTTCGCGTGTCCTGCCACACGACAGCATTGTGAACGGGCCGGCCTGTCTCGCGCTCCCAAAGCAACGTGGTTTCGCGCTGGTTGGCGATGCCGACCCCGGCCAGGTCGCGCGACGTGATGTCCGCGCGGATTAAGGCCTCGGCGACCACCTCGCGGGTGTTGCGCCAAATCTCGGCGGGGTCATGCTCCACCCAGCCGGGCTGTGGGAAAATCTGCCGATGCTCCTTCTGCGCGCTCGCCACCACCTCGCCCGCGCGGTCGAACACGATGAACCGCGTGCTGGTTGTCCCCTGATCGATCGCGCCCACGAACCGCGCCATGCCGCCCCTCCGCTCTTGCGGGATCGGGCCCGATCTTCGCTTGATAGGCAATGGGCCAGGAGGCGCGCATGGCGCGGTTCGAGGATCAGGTTGCGGTTGTCACGGGCGGAGCGTCCGGCATCGGCTTGGGCATCGCCGAGCGGCTGGGCGCGGAGGGCGCGCGCGTGTCGCTTTGGGATCGGGACGAAGGCGGGCTTGCGGCCGCGCGCGAGCGGCTCGGCCGCAACACGCACGGCGTCGTGCTCGACATCACGGACGCGCACGCGCTCGCTCGCGCCGCCGACGACACGGCATCCGCCCTGGGGCGTATCGACATCCTCATCGCCTCGGCGGGCATCACCGGCCCGAACGCGACAAGCTGGGACTACGCGGTCGCGGACTGGGACCGGGTGATCGACATCAACCTGAACGGCGTCTATTACACGTGCCGGGCGGTCGTGCCCCATATGCGGCGCGCCGGTTACGGGCGCATCGTCGCGATCGCCTCCATCGCGGGCAAGGAAGGCAACCCGAACGCGGCCGCCTACAGCGCCTCCAAGGCCGGGGTGATCGGGTTCGTCAAGGCGCTCGGCAAGGAACTCGCGCCCACCGAGATACGCGTCAACTGCGTGGCACCCGCCGCAGTCCGGACTCCATTGTTTTCCCAGATGACGACCGAGCAGATCGACTACATGCTGTCCAAGATTCCGCTCGGCGGATTCGGCGAGGTCGACGAGATCGCCTCCATGGTGTGCTTTCTCGCGAGTCGGGAATGCTCGTTCAGCACCGGGGCGGTGTTCGACGTCTCCGGCGGTCGCGCGACCTACTGAAAGGCTTCTGATGAACGAAACCGACCTCGCCTACACGCCAGCGACGGAACTCGCCTCCCTGATCGCCGGCAAGGAGCTCTCGCCCGTTGAGGTGGTCGGCGCCGTGCTCAAACGCATTGAAACGCACGACGGGCGCATCAACGCCTTCGCCTTTCTCGCTGGCGACCAGGCGATGGAAGCCGCGCGCCGCGCCGAAGCCGCCGTCGCCGCCGGGGAAACGCTCGGGCCGCTGCATGGCGTGCCCGTGACCATCAAGGATCTCACCATCACGCGCCGGATGCCAACGCAGTTCGGCTCCCGCATCATGGACGGCAACCAGCCCACGGACGATGCGCCGTATGTGACAAGGCTCGAGAAGGCCGGCGCGATCATCCTCGGCAAGACGACCACCAGCGAGTACGGCTGGACCGGCGTCAGCCGGAGCCCGCTCACGGGCTTGACGCACAATCCCTGGAAGCATGGCTTCAACGCGGGCGCTTCCTCGGCCGGTGCCGGAGCCGCCTGCGCCGCCGGGTTCGGGCCGCTGCACCAGGGCAGCGACGGGGCCGGATCCGTCCGCATGCCCGCGCATTTCTGCGGGGTGTTCGGCCTCAAGCCGACCTACGGCCGGGTGCCGCAATACCCGGTCAGCACCGCCGACTACACGACGCATGTCGGCCCGATGACCCGCACCGTCGCCGACGCGGCCCTGATGCTGCGGGTGATGGCCGGCCCGCACCCGCTCGATCACACCTCCTGCGGATCGCTCCCGTCGGACTACGGCGTGCGCTTCCATGACGGCATTCGCGGCAAGCGCATCGCCTACAGTCCCGACCTGGATCACGCGCGTGTCGATCCCGAGATCGCGGAGATCGTAAAGGCGGCCGTGGCGCGTTTCGAGGGGCTCGGCGCCATCGTGGAGGAGGTCGCCGTTCCCTGGGCCAAGGACGGCCCGGAGCTCGCCCGACTGTTCTGGCCGGCGCACTTCACCCGGCTGGCGCCGAAGCTCCCCGAGTGGGAGGAGCGCATGGACCCGGGCTTCGTCGCCCTGATCCGCGCCGGGCTGTCGGTTTCCATGACGGACTACATGCTGGCCCGCGAGCGCAAGGCCGCCTATATTGCGTCCGCGCACCGCTGGTTCGAGAACTGGGACCTGTTGCTGACGCCGGCGGTCTCGGTCGCGGCCTTCCCGGCCGAGCGGCTGATCCCCGAGCACTGGCCGCAGCACGAGTGGGATTGGCTCAGCTGGGCCGAGTTCTCATATCCTTTCAACTTGACCGGTGATCCGGCCGCCAGCGTGCCTTGCGGGTTCACGGCCGACGGCCTGCCGGTCGGGCTGCAGATCGTCGGCCGCCGCTTTGATGATCTGGGCGTGTTGCAGGCCGCAGCGGCGTTCGAGGATGTGCAGCGCTGGGCGGAGAAACGGCCGGCGTTATTGTAGGGATCAGGCGGCAATCCCTTGCCGGACGGCTCGGACCGGCCATTTCAGGCTATGGCGAAACCATTTGGCCGTGCAAGCGACAGACGAGACGGAAGGCGACGAATGAAACGACCTCGGGCGGCTGCGGAGCCGGCGGATAGTCGGACGGAGTTTCGGTTGGATGATTTCCTTCCTTATCAGCTTTCGGTCACCTCCAACCGCGTCGCGCGCGCGTTCTCCCGGAACCTCGGTGACGAGTTCGGCCTCACCATCCCCGAGTGGCGCGTGATCGTGGTCGTCGGCCGCTTCGAGGCGATCTCCCCGAGCAGGGTGAGCGACCGGACAGGCATGGACAAGGTGAAGGTGAGCCGCGCCGCCGCCACCTTGGTCGCCCGCGGCCTGCTGCGCCAGTCGCAGGATCCCGCCGATGGCCGCGCGCGGGTGCTGCGCATGACCCGAAAGGGCGAACGAGTCTACGCCGGCGCGGTCCCCCTCGCCCGCCAGCTGGAGACGGACCTCAAGGGTGCCCTCAGCAGGGCCGAGTGGGCGACCTTGCAAAAGGCGCTCACGCGACTGCACGGGCATCTTGAGGAAGAAGCCGGCCCCGACACCCAGCCCCCCATCGATTGATCCCGGAGAGCTTTCAGGCTCCTGTCGCTATCAACCGGAGACGGAAAACCCGCCATCGACCGGGATGACCGCGCCGGTGACGAAATGGGAGGCGCGGCTGGCCAGGAATACGGCGACGCCTGCGAGGTCGTCCGTGTCGCCCCAGCGGCCGGCCGGCGTCCGGGCGAGCACTCGATCATGCAGCCCATCAACCTGGTCGCGGGCCTTGCGCGTGAGGTCGGTGTCGATCCAGCCCGGCAGAACCGCGTTCACCTGGATGTTGTCGCCGGCCCAGGCGGTGGCGAGCGCGCGCGTCAATTGCACGATGCCGCCCTTGCTGGCCGCGTAGGGCAGGGCGTAGGGCGCGCCGAACAGCGACATCATGGAGCCAATGTTGATGATCTTCCCGCCGCCCGCCGCCTGCATCGGGGCGAACGCGGCCTGCGCGCACAGGAAGGCGCTGGTGAGATTGGTGTCCATCACCTGATGCCACTCGGCTTCGGTGAACGTTTCCGGACGCTTGCGGATGGAAGTGCCCGCGTTGTTGACCAGAATGTCCAGGCGACCGAACCGGCGCTGCGCTTGCTCGGCCAGCGCCCGGCAGTCTTCCTGCCGGGTCACGTCGGCGGCGATGAACACGGCTTCGTGGCCAAGCTCTTGCGCCGCCGCCTCGCCCTTGGCCGCGTTGCGCCCCACCAACACGAGCTTGGCGCCGGCCTCGGCCAAACCCTTCGCCATGCCAAGGCCGATCCCGCCATTGCCGCCCGTCACGACCGCGACCCGGCCGGCCAGATCGAACAACTGCATCAAGCGGCTCCCCGTTCGAGCCGACCACGCGCTTCCGCCAGATGGTCGAACCGCAGCGCGTATGTCCCGAGCCCCTGGGTTTGCGACCGGAGCTCGATGATGAGGTCGTGCAGCTCCGCTTCCGGCACGAGCGCCTCGACATTGTCCCAGCCGGGCCAGTCCGGGCGCTCGGCGTAGCCGAGGATCTGCCCGCGCCGGCCGGTCAACAGCCGTTGCGCCCGGGCCGTGTGATCGTTCGGCACGCTGACGGTGACGTGATGGATCGGCTCGAGGAGCACCGGGTCCGCCTTCGCGAGCGCCTCCGCCATCGCTTGCCGCGTCGCTGTCTTGAACGCCATGTCGGAGCTATCGACCGAATGAAAGCCGCCGTCCAGCAAGGTGATCGAGATGTCGACGACCGGGTGGCCGAACGGACCCTTGCGCGCGGCCTCCTCCGCCGCCTCGCCGACGGCGGGAATGTATTGGCGGGGAACCGCGCCGCCGACGATCCGATCGTGAAAGATGAACCCCTCGCCACGCGCGCGAGGTGACACCTCGAGCTTCACGTCGGCGAACTGCCCATGCCCGCCTGTTTGCCGCTTCAAGCGCGCGTGCTGCTGGACCGATCGGCGGATGGTTTCCTTGAACGCGACGCTGGGCCGGGCGGTCTTGAGAAGCAGTCCGTGCGACTTCGCCAGCCGGGCGATCGCGGCTTGCAGGTGTATCTCACCCTGCCCGCGCAGGACGGTCTCGTTGGTTTCCGGATCGTGGGAAACCGTCAGGGACGGGTCTTCCTCCACCAGCTTGTGGAGCGCGCCGGACAGCTTCACGTCGTCCTTGCGGTCGACCGTGGCGAGCGCCATGCCGTAGACCGGCTCGGGCGGGGTCGGGAACGCCAGCTTCTCGGCAGCGCTTGAAGCCCCGGGCGACAGCGTCGCCCCGGTTGCCGCGCCTTCCAGCCGGCCAAGCACCACCAGTTCGCCCGCCTGCGCTTCGGCGACCTTGTGCGGCTCCCCGGCCGGCATCCGCTGAATGCCGCCCAGCCGCGAGCCGGCCAGGATCACCCCGTCCCTCACCGCGCCGCGCCACACGCGCGCGAAGGAAAGCTTGCCGGAGTGGCCGGCGTGGGCGGTCCTGAAGACTTGCAGGAGCGTCTCTCCGTCCGGCGGGATGCGGCGGCGCGCCGCGGTTGCGGCGGCCTCCGGCGCATCGTGCCGCAGCGCCTTCCACAGACGCCGCACGCCGTTGTCGCGCTCAGCCGAGCCGAGCAAGACCTCGACCACGGCTCCCGCCACTTGGTCGCGGTGCAGCTGCGCGTAGATTTCCGCGGAGCTCGGCATCACGTCCTCGAGGATCTTCTCGAGCAAAGCATCGTCGTGGTCGGCCAGCACCTCAAGCAGCGCGGCAAGCGCCTCGCGTTCACGATCCTGCATGTGGGCGGGAAGCTGGATCAGCTCGGACGGCTGCCCCTGGCGATATCGGTAGGCCCGCTCGCTGACCACATCGACGTAGCCCGCGACCGCCTCGCCGTCGCGGATCGGCACCTGGCGCAGCACGAGCGGGTCGCGCGCGTGCGCCTGCAAGGCGGACAACACATCGCGCACCCGCCCGTCCAGCGTGTCGATCTTGTTGACGAAAACGAGGTAGGGGACGCGCGTTTCGGCAAGCCGCTTCAACAACGGGGAGACCGTCGGGGCGCGCGTCGGCGTGGGCTCGCACACCACGACCGCGATATCGGCCACGGCCAGCGCGCAGTCGGCCTCCCAAGCGAACTCCACGGAACCGGGGCAGTCGAGGACGGACCAGGCATCGCCCATGAACGTGCAATGGCCAAGCCGCAGCTCGGTGCCCAT
>CAXUIE010000153.1:0-7672 GCA_964250825.1 uncultured Acidisphaera sp.
CCGAGGCCGGCCTCAACCCCGCAACCATCGTGCAAACCGCCCTCGACGCGCTGGGCGTCACCGCGGGGCAGTTCGGGGCGGTCCGCGCCTGAAAGGAGCGGCCCGGCGGCGAGCCGACCAGCTCCTGGTCGATCGCGGTCTCGCCCCCAGCCGCGCCCGCGCCCAGGCGATGATCCTGGCGGGCGTGGTGTACTCGGGCGAGCACAAGGTCGCGAAAGCGGGCGACATGCTCGCGGGAGAGGCGCCGCTCGCGGTGCGCGGGCGTGACCATCCCTGGGTGTCGCGGGGCGGCCTCAAGCTGGCGCACGGGCTCGTGGCGTTCGGGTTATCGCCGAAAGGACGCGTGTGCCTCGACGTCGGCGCGTCCACCGGCGGGTTCACCGACGTGCTGCTGGCGAATGGGGCGGCCCGGGTCTACGCCGTGGACGTCGGTCACGGCCAGCTTGCGTGGAAGCTGCGCGCGGACCCGAGAGTGACCATCCTCGAGCGCACCAACGCCCGCTACCTGACTCAGGCCGCCATCCCCGATCCCGTCGAAACCCTCACCTGCGATGCGAGCTTCATCGGATTGGCGACCCTGTTGCCCGCCGCCCTGGCGCTCTGCACGTCGGGGGCGTGGGCGATCGCCCTCATCAAGCCGCAATTCGAGGCGGGGCCGGGCCAGGTCGGCCGCAACGGCGTCGTGCGCGATCCGGCGGTCCATCGCGAAGTCCGCGATCGGTTGACCGCATGGTGGGCGGGGCAGCCCGACTGGCGCGTGCTCGGCGTCACCGAAAGCCCGATCACCGGGCCGGAAGGCAACCGGGAGTTCCTGATCGCGGCGACCCGGCGGTGATGGCGCTTACACGAACGCGGCGGCGCTCGGGGCGTCGGAATGGGAAAGTTCCGCAAGCAGCGACCAAACACGGCTCGGCTCCATCGGCACGTCCGGGTCGTTGAGCAAGCGGTCGAGCTCGTCAAGCTTGCTGGTGTAGTCGGTCTCCGTCATCGCGGTCCCTTGTCGCACGTCCATCTCGCACCAAGCACAGCAGCAGAACGTGGCACTTACGTGGCGGTTTCGCCGCCGCGAGAGACAAGGAATCCTCCTCCCCCAGGACAGCGGTCACGTTTGGGCGATGGCGGGCGCCTGCTGCTGGTTCCGGCTCTGCCACAACGCGACGAAATCGATCGGCTGCAACAGCACCGGCGGGAAGCCGCCATCCCGCGTCACCTCGGCCAGGATGTTGCGGGCGAACGGGAACAGGATGCGCGGGCATTCCACCAGCAGGACCGGCTCAATCGATTCAGCAGGCAGATTGAGGGTGAACACGCCTGCGTAGGCAAGTTCGGCCACGAACACGGTGGGCGCGCCTGCTCCGGCCGCACCCGCCTCGGCGGCCGACGCGGCTATCGGCGCTTGGCCGTTGCCGCCTCCCGGAGCGCCCGGCTCGCGCGCCTCCGCCCGGATCATCAACGTCACTTCATAGACGTGCTGATCCTCGTGCAATCGGCGCGCGTTGACGTCGAGGTTGATGTTGACCTGCGGCTGCGCGCGAAGCTGCGTGTAGATCGCGGGCGCGTTCGGCACCTCGAACGACATGTCCTTGACGTATTGGATGTTGACCACGAGCGGCGGGACGGGAGGCTGGGCCTGCGGGCCGGTGGCGGTCTGGGACATCTGTTGCTCCGGAAGGATCGGCGCCGAAGTGCTGCGCCGCGGGCGGGTAGCACGCCAGCGCGGGGCGCGCCATCGCCGGCGCGCGTCCCTACACTTTCCAGACCAGCTGCTCGGGCGCGGGCTCCGTCGGGTCGCACCGGAGCCAGGCGCCGTTCGACACGCTCTGGCCGGTGAGGCACAGGATGAAGCCCCAGTGGCTCACGACAAGCGTCTCCGACCAGTCCGGGAGAGCCGCCATCTCGCCCCGGAAAAGGGCGGCCCGGCCGATGATGGAGGCGCCCGGCTCGTCCACCGACGGCCACCAGACTTCCTCCATGGCGGTGAAGTCGTGCTCCGGCCAGTCGAGTTCGAGGACGGTGCGGGGCGAGCCGATGTCGCACGAAAAGGAGAAGCGCTCGCGCACCAGCGGGTTGACGAACAGCGGGATGCCGAGCCGCTGCGCGATCGGGGCGGCGGTTTGCAGGGCGCGCGTGTAGGGCGAGACGATGATCCGGCTGATCGGTTCGCCCGCCAGCGCCATCGCGGCTTCGGCGGCCTGGGCGTGGCCGAGCGGGGTAAGCTTTGGATCGACGATGCCCGGATCGCGGCGCGTCGCGGTGAAGTGTAGGTTGAATTCGCTTTGGCCGTGGCGCAGCAGGATCATGGCGCGCGCCATAGCCGTGGCGCCCGCCCGCCGCAACGGCTTGCCAGAATTATATGGCCGAACCACCCGGCCGCGCTTATCTGTCGTCGGAGGAGAGCGATGATGGGCTCAGGCGGATTTCCGATCGACCTCGTGCTGTTCGCGATGATCGCGGGCTTCCTTGTGCTGCGGCTGCGCGGCATCCTCGGCCGGCGCACCGGATTCGAGCGGCCGCAACAAGCCTACCGGCCGCAGCCGGGCCCGACCGCGCCGGTGCGCGACGGGGTTGCCGAACCCGCGCCGCCCGTGCCCACGCGCCCCGTGCCCGACCCCGCGAGCCCGCTCGGGGCGACGCTCACCCGCATGGAGCAGCTCGACCACAATTGGACACCCTCTCGCTTTCTGGACGGCGCGGAGCAGGCGTTCCGCATGATCGTGGAGGCGTTCGCGGCCGGCGATCGCGACCAGCTGCGTAACCTCCTGTCTCCCGATACGTTCGAGGGCTTCGACGCGGCGATCGCCGCGCGTCTCGAAGCTGGGCAAACCCAGAAGACGGAGATCAAGGACATCCGGTGCGCCGTCATCGAGGAGGCCGAGCTGCGCGGCGCGCTCGCCATCGCCCCCGTGCGCTTCGTGTCCGACCAGGTAAGCATGACGACGGGCAAGGACGGCCAGATTGTCTCCGGCACCGACGCGGTGACGGAGATCACCGACCTGTGGACGTTCGAGCGGGAGCTGACCTCACGGGACCCGAGCTGGCGCCTCGTCGCGGCGCGGAGCTCTTAGCAGTCCATAAAGCGCCGGCGGCTTGCCTGAGTGCTACGCGGACTCATTAATTCTTCTCAAGCATATTGTCGGACTCGGGCCGTCAGTGGTCCATCGGAAAGCTGACGGAGCCGCCATGCCGCTTGATTCTTCCCGGTTTGCCGAGGCGGGCAAGGAAGCCCGGAACGGGTCGCAAGTGGCGACCGCGTGGTTGGTGGGACGGCAGAAAATCGAACTGGGCGACTGCGTGTTGAGGCTGGCCGCGATGCGGGACGCCTCCGTGGACGTCATCGTGACGTCTCCGCCGTATAACATAGGGGTCGCGTATCGAAGCTATCGGGACCGCCGCCCGCGTGCGTCCTACCTTGCTTGGCTCGCCGGGATCGGCGCGGAGCTGCTGCGCGTGCTCAAGCCGGGTGGCTCATTCTTCCTCAACGTTGGCAGCACCGGTGCTGATCCTTGGATTTCTCTCGACGTGGCAAGCGCGTTTCGAGACAAGTTTGCCTTGCAAAATCATATTGTCTGGGCGAAGTCGCTCAGCATCGGGAACGATACGGTTGGCCATTTCAAGCCGATTTCAAGCCGCCGCTTCCTCAACCACAATCACGAGGCGATCTACCACTTCACACGTTTTGGGGACGTTTTGATTGATCGGCTTGCGATCGGCGTTCCGTTCAAGGACAAATCCAACATCGAACGATGGGGACACAAAACAGATCGCCGCTGTGGGGGCAACGTGTGGTTCATCCCGTATAAGACCGTCAGGTCTAAGGCGCAGAAATATGACCACCCAGCCGGCTTCCCGGTCGAACTTCCGGCGAAGTGCATTGAGCTGCACGGTGTCGCCGATGCCGTCGTCCTCGACCCATTCCTGGGCACGGGCACGACGCTCGTGGCCGCCGAGCGGCTCGGATGCCGTGGGCTCGGGATTGAGGTCGATCCGACCTATGCCGAGACCGCCGTCCTTCGGCTTAGAACGGAGCTCGACGCATGCCGAAAGACAAGCTGACCATCATTGAAACAGAACTGTCGTTGCAGGAGATCGGCAACGCGCTCCGAATAACGGAAGAAGACGCGCTCCTGAAATTCAAGGACCCGAGAATAACCTCCTGGTTCGCTGAAATCTGGGGCGAGCGGCTTTTCAGCTACAAGAAGCACGTCAACACCAATCATCCCGGTTCCGATGGCACGATAAGCCTTGGCGCGATCGGGCGTTTCGACATAAGTGTCCGCTGCTTCAATCGAGGTGCCGTCAAGTTTCAGAAGTCGAAACACATCGGCTCAGGGCGCAGTGCCACCGTGGACGACCTGATCGACGCAATCGAGAGCGTGGAGCGGGTCGTTGTGGTGGACCTTCGCCATTTCCCGCGGTTGCGGTTTTTCCCACTCGACTCAAAGCCGTTGCTGAGGCTCGTCCGTCAAGATCGGCTGACCCCCGCCGGTATCACGCCGAAGCGTTTTGATACTTGGATGGCCGAGGCGTTCGATACCGTTGTTCAACGGATAGATCTCGAAGATATTATGTACTTGCGCCCCGGCTCCGCTTGATGCTGTCCGATGTCCCATGCGCGCAAGCCGTATCCTTCCGACGTGATCGACGACGAGTGGTCGCTCGTGGTTCCGTATCTGACCTTGACGCGTGAGGACGCGCAGCAGCGTGAGCACGCGCTCCGCGAGCCATTCAGCTGGGCGACCCGACGCGGGAGGCTCGTGGAAGACTACAAGCGCTACGCCAGCACCCTCGCCGGCTTTCACGTCGTGGCCTTCGCCTGCCTCATGCTCAGCCAAACAGCGGGCCTCATGCAAAGTGCATGACACCCTCTCGATTATCGAGCTTTCTCGTCGATTTCGACGCGCCGGGCGGGTCCTGTTGCGCAACGTCTATGGCTGGTTCGAGCGCGTTGGCGCGCGCATCGCCGACGCCGGTTTTGCTTGGCGGTCGGCCTTGGGCAGGGTCAGTCCGATCAGCACAGGCAAGGCGAGCAGCACGAGCGGGAACTGCACCATGAGGCCCGAGATGATCGCGATGGCAAGCGGTTGCTGCATCCCCGATCCGGCACCGAGGGCGAGCGCCAGCGGCATGAGGGTCAGGATGGCTGCGAGCGTTGACATCGCGATTGGGCGAAAACGGTTGCGCGCCGCTTCCAGGAGCGCCCGGCGAGGCGGCATCTCGCGCGACAGCTCGACGTACTCCGACACCAGGAAGATCGCGATCTCGGTGCCGATCCCAATGACCATGGTCATGCCCATGATCGCCGTGATGTTCAGCTCGATGCCGGTCAGCCACAGTCCCGTGAACACTGCCGTCGTGGAGAGCAGCGAGGCGGCGAGCATGATGATCGGCAACCAGAGCCGCTCGTAGAGAAAGAGCAGCAGCACGAACTCGGCGATGAGCGCCGCGGCGAAGACGCGGGTCAGGCCGGCGAAGGCGAGCTGCTGCTGCGCGTAGAGGCCGCCCAGCTCGTAGCGCACCCCGGACGGCAGCAATCCTTTCCGACCGAGGATCTTTCTCACGTCGGCCACGGCCGCGCCGAGCGAGCGGCCCTGCAGCCGGGCGGTGACGGGCACCATGTGCTGAAGGTTTTCGCGCACGATTTCGGCTTGGCCCGGCGCGGGCGTGATGCTCGCCACCCGCCCGAGGGCGAACACGTGGCCATCCGCCGCGCGGATCGGCAGCTCGGCGAGCTGGTCGTCGTACCGGCGCATTTCGGGCGGCAGCCAAACCCGCACGCCCACCTGCTTGTTGGTCTGCGGCATCTGCGTGGCGACGGTGCCAGCAAGATAGCCGTCCAGGGCGGCGCTCACCGTCGCCGGGTCGACGCCCTCGATTCCCGCGCGCACGGGGTCCACCCGGATGCTCAGCCCATCGCCGGCGATAACGATGCCGTTCAGCACGGAGACAACTCCGTTCACCTTGGCGATGGCCGCGGCGACCGCGCGCGCGGCGGGGTCAAGCTGCCCCGGTTCGCTCGCGAACAGCTTGATCTCGATCGGCTGCGGCACGGCGGTGAGGTCGCCGATCTCATCCTCGATGAGTTGAGAAAGCGCGACGTGCAGGCCCGGCACGGCTTGGTCGATCTTGTCCTGTACCTCCGTCATCACCGTCTCAATGGGCCGCCGCCTGCCGGTACGGAGGCGGACGAAGAAATCCCCGGTGTTGGGCTCGGAAAGCCCGCCGCCAAGTTGCGTGCCCACCCGGGTCGAGAAGGTGTCGATGTCAGGGGTGGCGCGCAGGATCGCCTCGACCTGGGCGAGCTCACGGGTGGTCTCGTCGAGCGATGTGCCGGGTGCCGAGCGAAAATCGAGCGTGAAACCGCCCTCGTCCATGGCCGGCATGAAGCCGCTGCCGACATGGCTGTAGGAGAACCAGCCCAGGCCGAGCAGCGGCGCCAGCGCGAGGGCAACCAGCCATGGCCGTCTAAACAGACCCTCCAGCAGCCAGCGATGGGCGCGTCCGACGCGACCTTCGGGTCCGGCGCCAGGGTCATTCCAGCGGTCGAAATCCACGATCAGGCGAGCGAGCACGGGGACGGCGAGCGCCGTCAGCGCATAGGATATGATCAGCGCCGAAGCCATCGTGAGCGAGAGCGCCTTGAAGAACGCGCCCGTGACTCCGGTCAGGAATCCCAACGGGAGAAAGACCAGCAAGGTCGCCGCGCTCGATCCAGTCAACGGCCGCATGAACTCCCGGCTCGCGCGCAGCACAACATCTCCTGTGTCCTCGGAGCCGCCGCGCTCGCCACTTCGCGCTTCCCGTGCGCCTGCCCTGCGGGCGATGTGCTCGATCATGGTGATCACGTCGTCGATGAGCAGGCCGATCGCGGCCGCGATCCCGCCCAGTGTCATGATGTTGAAGGTGAGGCCGAGCGCGAACAGCAGCAGCACGGTGATCGCGACCGTCGCGGGGACGACCAGCATCGCGACCAACGTGACCCGGAAGCTGCGCAGGAAGCCGTACAGCACCACCGCGGCGAGGCCGAGGCCGATCAGCACGGCATCGCGCACACTGGCGGTAGAGGCCGTGACCAGGCCGCTCTGGTCATACCACTTGGAGAGCTTCATCCCGGGCGGCATCTGCGGCTGGAAGTCAGTCAGCGCCTTGCGTACCGCGGCCGAGATCGCGACGTTGTTGCCGTTCGGCTGCTGGTAAATGCCGAACTGGACGGCGGCCTGGCCGTGCTCACCGACCCTGATCCATTGCGGCACCACGCCGTCCCGCACATCGGCGAGATCGCCGACCCGCACGACGCCCCCGAGACCGGCGTGCACGACGGTGGTCTTGATCTGCTCGATCTGCCGCATCGTGTTGTCGAGCGCGAGCAGCAGCAGCTTGTCGTGGTCCTGCATCCGCCCGACCACGGTCAGCACGTTGCTTTTTCCAAGCGCCAGCGCCACGTCCGAGAGCGTCAGCCCGCGCGCCGCCAGCCGGTGCGGGTCCACCAGAACCTGGATCTCCTGGATCTGGCCGCCGTTGACGGCCACGTGCGACACGCCGGGAATGGCGGTCAGCAGTGGCACGATCTGGTAGAGTGCGAGGTCGTGCTGCGCGACCGGGCTGACGGTGTCCGAGGACAGCGAGTAGGCGATGATGGGATAAACCGTGGGATCCATGCGCCGCACCTCGTAGG
>CAXUIE010000154.1:0-7659 GCA_964250825.1 uncultured Acidisphaera sp.
ACGAGGGAAAGCGCGAGCAGGGCGTAGATGGCGCCATTCACCACGCCGTCCTGCGCCAGGATGAGCAGGATGGAGGGATCCATCGAGCGAGCCGTTCAGTAAGTGCGGAAGATGCGCTCGATCTCGGCCGGATCGCTGGTGACCGTCAGGGCGAGTGCGAGGAGGATCCGGGCTTTCTGCGGGGTGAGGTTGTCGGCGATCAGGAAACCCGCTCGCCGCATCCGTGACGTGCGGAACGTCCGCCCGCTGCCGGCGCGCGTCGATTGCACGACAACCACGCCCGCCTTGGCCGCCTCGGTCAGCGCCGCAACTTGGCCCGGCGGGATGAAGCCTGGCGCGAAGCCGGCCGAAACGATCCCGCGCGCTCCGGCGGCCACGAACGCGGAAACCGCGGCGCCGTCCGCCCCAGCATACGCATAGGCGACATCGACGCGCGGCAGTTCGTCGAGGCTTCGGCAATCGAACTCGGTGTCGGGCGCCGCGCGACGGACCGGCCGGCGGTAATAGGCGACCGCATCGCCGTCGGCATGGCCCAGCACGCCGAAATCGGCGGTGCGGAAGGTTTGCATCCGCAGGGTTGCGGTCTTGGTCACGTCGCGCGCGGCCTGGATCTCGTCGTTGAGCACAACGAGCACGCCCATGCCGCGCGACTCCGGGCTCCCCGCCACACGGATCGCGTTGACGAGGTTGAGCCCGGCATCGGTCGACAGCGCGCTCGCCGGCCGCTGCGCGCCGACCACCACCACCGGCACCGGCACCTTCAAGGTGAGGCCGAGGAAGTAGGCGGTCTCCTCCAGCGTGGCGGTGCCGTGACCGATCACGATGCCGGCGAGGTCGGCGTGATCCGCCACCAGGGCATCGCACAGCCGCACGAGCTCGCGCCACTCGGGGTAGCCGACGGCGGGGCTTGGGACGTTGCGATACCTGACCGGCAGCACGTCGGCGACCAGCCCGGTTTCCGGGAAGCGGGCGAGGATCTCGTCGGCGTGCATCATGGTGCCGGAGGCGGCGTACTCCTGCAGGTCGAGGGGATTGGTTCCGAGCGAGGAGATCGTTCCGCCGGTACCGATGAACGCGACTTTCGGCTTCGCCATGCCCGATCCCTTCGATGCGCTCACGCGGATGCCCGTGCGCCCCGCACGCCGTCGGCCAAGGCGCGAACCTGATCGAGCACGCGGCGCACGCTGTCGGGACGGGCGCGGCCCGCTTCGTCGAGGCTGGCGGCGAGCGTGTCGATCAGCGCGGAGGCGACCACGGCGGCGTCGGCCGCGCTAACGGCGGACGCGGCCTGCTCCGGCGTGCGCACGCCGAAGCCGATCGCCACCGGCAGATCGGTGACGCGGCGAATGCGGGGCATGTTGGCCGCGAGGTCGTCGGCCGTGGCGCTGCGGGTGCCGGTGATGCCGGTGATGCTCACGTAGTAAACGAAGCCCGAGCTGCCCTCGAGCACCAGCGGCATCCGCTCGTCGTCCGTGGTCGGGGCCACCAGCCGGATCACGTCGATGTCGCGGGCGCGGGCCAGCGGCAGCAGGAGGTCGGCCTCCTCCGTCGGCAGGTCGACCACGATCAGCCCGTCCACCCCGGCCACCGCCGCGTCCTGGCAGAAGCGTTCGGGGTCGTAGGACAGGATCGGGTTGAGGTAGCCCATCAGCACGATCGGGGTCGCGTTGTCCTCGCGGCGGAACTCGCGCACCATCGCGAGCGCCCGGCCGAGGGTCGCCCCCGCCTTCAACGCGCGCCGTCCGGCGAGCTGGATGGTCGGCCCGTCCGCCATTGGGTCGGTGAACGGCATGCCGATCTCGATGAGGTCGGCACCCGCCGCCGGCATTCCGCGCAGCAGCGCCATGGAGGTCGCGGCGTCCGGATCCCAAGCCTCTAGGAAGGGGATCAGCGCGCCCCGACCTTCGGCGTGGAGTGCTGCGAACCGGGCGGCGATGCGGCTCACAAACGCACCCCGAGATGCTCGGCCACCGTGAAGATGTCCTTGTCCCCCCGGCCGCACAGATTTATCAAAATGATCTGATCGCGACCCATCTCGGGGGCGAGCTTGCGCACATGCGCCAGCGCGTGCGCCGGCTCCAGAGCCGGGATGATGCCCTCGGTGCGCGTGCAAAGCTGGAACGCGTCGAGCGCCTCGGCGTCGGTTGCCGCCACGTATTCCACCCGCTCGATCTCATGCAGCCAGGAATGCTCGGGGCCGATGCCGGGATAATCGAGCCCGGCGCTGATCGAGTGCGCTTCCTGGATCTGGCCGTGCTCGTCCTGCAGGAGGTAGGTGCGGTTGCCGTGCAGCACCCCGGGCCGCCCGCGCGACAGGCTCGCCGCGTGTTCCTGCGTGTCGAGCCCGCGCCCGGCCGCTTCCACGCCGATCAGGCGGACGGCGTGGTCGTCGAGGAAGGGGTGGAACAGCCCCATCGCGTTGGAGCCGCCGCCGATGCAGGCCACCGCCGCGTCCGGCAGCCGGCCTTCCGCCGCCTGCATCTGCGCGCGCGCTTCCTCGCCGATCACCGACTGGAAGTCGCGCACCATGCGCGGATACGGGTGCGGGCCGGCGACGGTGCCGATCAGATAGTAGGTGTCGGCGACGTTGGCGACCCAATCGCGCATCGCCTCGTTCATCGCATCTTTGAGCGTGCCGGCGCCGGCGGTGACGGGCTTCACCTCGGCCCCCAGCAGCTTCATGCGAAACACGTTGGGCGCCTGCCGCTCGACGTCCACCACTCCCATGTAGACAGTGCAGGGCAGGCCGAATAGCGCGCACACGGTGGCGCTGGCGACCCCGTGCTGGCCAGCGCCGGTTTCGGCGATGATCCGCGTCTTGCCCATGCGCCGCGCCAGCAGGATCTGGCCCATGCAGTTGTTGGCCTTGTGGCTGCCGGTATGGTTCAGCTCGTCGCGCTTGAAATAGACCTTGGCACCGCCGAGCTCCCGGGATAGCCGTTCGGCCAGCCAGAGCGGGCTCGGACGGCCGATGTAGTCGGCGAGGTGGCGGTCGAGTTCGGCCTGGAACGCCGGGTCGGCGCGGGCCGCGTCGTAGGCCCGCTCCACTTCCAGCACGAGCGGCATCAGCGTTTCGGCGACGAACCGGCCGCCGAAATCGCCGAACCGGCCCCGGCCGTCCGGGCCGGAGCGGAGGCTGTTGGGGGGCGGGACAGGCTGGTTCACGTGCGGCTCTCCGGCTGCGGCAAGTCTCGCGGGCCGGCCGTCTTAGCGCAGCATCAGCGTTTGGTCATCACCGCCCGGCGGGAAGTGGCGGTTCGCGGAAGGAAGCACGAGAGCCGATGTATAGTCGCAACCGCGATCAACAGCGCGTGAGCAACGCGCAACCGTAGGTAATTTCGGCTTCCCTACGAAATTGTTTGTTGAACTCGAACATGGAAACATTCACGTTATGCGTCATTAGAGCGTTTGCAATTGTATTCACAGAATTAACGGTTGGACGAAGATTTCATGGCAGTAATAGCGGGGATGGCAAAGCCGGATTCGGCTAGCACAGATGCGGCTGATGGCATTTGGATTAATCTGACCGGTAACGACATCGCTAGCTTTGGCCCGCTTTCGGTCATCAGCGTGGACCTGACCGGAACACTAGGGGCGGCCACGCTAAATGCCACCGCTCTAAACGGTGTCTGGTATTCGCCTGGCAGCGCTTTCGACTATCTAAGTGTCGGGGAAACCGCAGCCGACACTTTCGCATATACCGTTACCGATGCTCAGGGCGATACCTCAACCGCGCAAGTCACGGTCATCGTTACTGGGGTGAACTTGGCCCCGGTGGCGGTTGCCGAAGCCGCGGCCACGACGGCTCAGCAATCGGTCGCGATCAATCTGCTGGCCGGGGACAGCGATCCCAACCGGGACGACACGATCTCGCTTGCATCGGTCAACTCCGGGAACGCGCTGGGGACCGTGCAGCTCGTCGCGGGGACGCCTGGGGAGGTGACCTACTCACCGGGCACCGCGTTCAACTACCTGAGCGCGGGCGAAACCGCGACCGACACGTTCAGCTACACAATCACCGACAACCACGGCGCCACCGCGACTGCGACCGTGACCTTGACGGTGACCGGGGTCAACCTGCCGCCGGTCGCGAACCCGGACTCGGGCACGACCGACGCCCAGCACGGGGTGTGGCTCAACCTCACCGGAAACGACACCGACCCGAACCGGGACGACGTGCTGGCCGTCACCGCGGTGGGGCTGACGGGCACGAAGGGCAGCGCCGCCCTGGTCGCGGGCTCCCCGAACGGGGTCTGGTATTCGCCGGGCGCGGCGTTCAACGATCTCAGCGTGGGCGAGACGGCGACGGACACGTTCACCTACACGATCTCCGACGGTCATGGCGGGACCGCCACGTCCACCGCCACTGTGACGATCACCGGCGTCAATCTGCCGCCGGTCGCCAACCCGGACGCCGCGGCGACCGACGCGCAGCACGCCGTGCAAATTAATATCGTGTCCAACGACAGCGATCCCAACAAGGACGACACCTTATCCTTGGTGTCGCTAAACACGTCGAAGACGCTCGGGAGCGTGCAGCTCGTCTCTGGGACGCCGGGGGAGGTGACCTACTCGCCCGGGACCGCGTTCAACTACCTGAGCGTAGGCGAAACCGCCACCGACGCTTTCGGCTACACTATCACGGACAATCCCGGCGCCACCGCGACGTCGACCGTGACGGTGACCGTGACCGGGGTCAACCTGCCGCCGGTGGCCAATCCCGAGACCGCGGCGACCGACGCGCGGCACGGGGTATGGATCAATGTGACCGCCGGCGACACGGATCCGAACCGGCACGACACGTTGGCGGTATCGGGCCTTGACCTCTCGCTCACCCAAGGCAGTGTGACGACGAACCCGAGTGCGACGAACGGCGTATGGTATTCGCCGAATGGAGCATATAATTATCTCAGCGCCGGCGAGACGGCGACAGACACGTTCACCTATACAATCAGCGATAATCACGGCGCGACGGCGACCTCGACCGTGACAATGACGGTGACCGGCGTGAACCTGCCGCCGGTCGCGACCTCCGGCGCTGCGGCGACGGACGCGCAGCATAACGTGGACATCAATCTGGCGGCCGATGTCAGCGATCCGAACCGCGACGACACGCTTGCGATCACATCGGTAAACGAAACAGGCGCCCTCGGCACCGTCACGCTCGATCCCCAATCGCCAACCGGCGTGATTTATTCGCCGGGCGCCGCATTCGACTATCTCAGTGCCGGCGAAACCGCCACGGACCATTTCAGCTACACGGTGTCCGACAATCACGGCGCGACAGCGACCTCGACGGTCAGCGTGACCGTGACGGGCGTCAATCTTCCGCCGGTCACGACCCCCTTCAGCGCCACCACCGACGCCGACCACGGCCTGTGGTTGAACCTGCAAGCCGACTATAGCGACCCCAACCGGCATGACGTCCTGTCCATCACCTCCGTCGAGGTGGCTGGCACCAAGGGAACCGTCACGCTGAACCCCAACGTTGCCGGCGGGGTATGGTACTCGCCCGGGACCGCGTTCCAGGGCCTTACCGCGGGGCAGACCACAACCGACCGCTTCACCTACACTGTCTCCGACGGTCATGGCGGCACCGCGACTGGCAGCGCCACGGTGGTCGTGACCGCTTCGGGAAGCCAAGCCGTGCCGGGCCGGGCCTTCTATGTCGCCGCGAACGGCAACGATGGTTGGTCGGGGCGCCTGGCGCAGCCGAACGCAGCTGGCACTGACGGCCCGTTCGCGACCCTCACCGCGGCCCGCAACGCCATGGAGTCTGACCTCACAACCCAGACGACCTACGTCGAAGGCGGCGACTATTATTTGAATGCTCCGCTCGACCTCACCCGTCAGGACAGCGGCCAGACCTGGAGCGCTTACAACGGTCAAACGGTCAACATCCACGCCGGCACCGCGCTCACCGGCTGGACGAACACGGGCAATGGCATCTGGACGGTGCAGCCGCCCGCCGGGGCGATGAGCCAGGGCGGCGCGATCGACACCCTTTACGTGAACGGCGCCGCCCAGATCGACAGCCGGTTTCCGGACGTCGTTCCGGGCGTGGCGGCGAGCGGCTGGCTCACCGCCGCGGCGGGGCAGGCGGGCGACAACGCCTACACACAGTTCCATTTCGCTGCCGGCAGCATCCCGCAGCTCGCCAGCACGGCGGGCCTTTACGCGGTCGTGTTCTCGCAAAACGGCTGGAGCGACGTAGCCTCGCCGGTCGCGTCCATCGACTACGGGGCCGATGAGATCACGCTCGCGAACGCCAGCCCCTACGCGATCGGAGCGGGCAGCCGATTCTATCTTTACAACGCCGCGGGCCAAGTCAGCGCGCCAGGCGAATACTCCTACGATCCCAGCTCCAACGTGCTCACCTACGACGCGCCGGCGGGCTTCGACGGCACCGGCGCCAGCGTCGGGACTCAGCCGCTGGCGATCGGCATCTACGGCGCGCACGACATAAAGCTATCGGGGCTGACGATCGGCGACGGCCAGAGCAGCGGGTACGGCGTGCAGATTTCCGGCTCGACGAACATTTTTTTTAATGATAGGTAGATCTACGAGATCTTTAGCGGGATCCTCGTCGGCAGCGGGAGCAGCAACATTCAGCTGCTGAACAACGAGCTCTCAAACCTGAACTCCTACGGGATTTTGATTTCCCCAGGCACGAACTACATTACTGCTAACGGCAACTACATCCATGATGTGGGCGCTCTCACCTCGGGCAGCGGCATCTGGTTCACCGGCTCCTCCAACGATGTGTTCTCGAACAACCTGATCGAGAACGTGGCCAAGAACGGCATCGGCGGCGGCTCCCTTGTCGGCCAGAGTGACGCGTCCTTTGCCGACGTCATCACGCTGAACAAGATCATCGGCGTGAACCAGCAGACCGCCGATGCGGGCGGCATCTATCTTATCGGCCGGCAACAGGACTCCACCGGCGACACCGTCTCCTACAACACTGTCTCCGGAACATCGTCCGTGCCGCCCGGGTCGCTGACCAACGCGTCCGGCGGGATCGGAGCGGGCATCTACCTCGACGATTTCGCCAGCGGCGTGACGGTTAAAGGGAACCTATTGCAAGGCAATGTGGACGGACTCCGCGTCCACCTCGGTTCCGACAACACGATCGACAACAACGTGGTGACGAGCTCGCTGGTCAGCGCCTTCGTCATGGATGGAAACAACAATACGGGAATCACGGCCCTCCAGCCGCCGACCGGTAACGTGTTTGAGGCCAACACGGCCTACGTCGATCAGCCCGGCTCCATCGCGGCGCTCATCGTCGACGCGTTAGGCGGGGCGAGCTGGTCGGGCGACATCCTGGGTGGCCCGGCGATCGGCTCGCAGCCGTTCAACGTCGACCGCTCGGGCGGCACGACCGGTGAGACGTTCGCGCAGTGGCAGGCGCTCGGCTTCGACACGAGCGCGGCCGCCCCCTCGGCGTCCATGACCTTGGCGGCGGCGCTGGCCAACCTGCCTTCGTCGTGACCGTCAGACCCGTTCGGCCCGCCGTTCCGTAAGTGCCGCGACGGGGGTTCCGGCCGCCCAGGTGACGCGGCCGAGTGCGCCGCAAGCGGGGCAGGCGGCGCGCCAGGCCGCGAGTTGGTTACCGCACGCCTCGCAGCGCCACGTGGGGTCGGGCGGGGCGTGCGC
>CAXUIE010000155.1:0-3827 GCA_964250825.1 uncultured Acidisphaera sp.
GCAGCCGGTTCACATCAAAACCGCCCCAATGGCCGCGTTGTGCAAAGGTCTCAAGGCCTATTTTCCCATCCTGGCGAGCGCCGAAATCTTCGCAGCAGGCAGATACAAGGGGCATGAATTTGTAAATGGGTTGCCTCCGCCCGAACGAAAAATCCTCGAATCTCTGAAGCCATACAAAGGAGGTAACGACCTTCTTTGGACGCTCCATGATCTCGACATCACGCGCAAGCATCGCCGATTGCTTGCCGTCGAGGCTCACCCTCGATCCCTTTCCATCACCGGAGTTGGCATAGAGCGGGATTTTTGCCCCGTTGCCGGTGCTGGGTGGATACGCGCCAACAATGAAACCATACTCGGACTTTTCCGGAAAGGCTCGCCGAAACCCAAAATGGATTACACCCCCCTTATAGGCTTCGGCGAAACCCTCTCGACGCAGCACGCCGACGTTTTGGATATGCTGAACGATTTCGCTTGCCTCGCGAACTCGATCATTGACCTGTTTGACATGTCCTGACGATGCGCCCTTCACGACGCACCGCCAGCAACGGCCTGTCGCCCCTTCTTACCACCTATAGGGTCGCTTGCGTCAAGTATATAATTGCCGAACAAGTCCCCGCCCGTCAGGACGTACTTGCTTTGCTTCATAAGCGCGGTGACGTCCGTCGACTGGCCATCAGGAGTGAGCGTTTCGCTCCCGCCTATAAATCCTTCACTAAAGGCTGCGGTGTAGCCGCCGCCCTTAACCTCAGCTTCAATACCCGAGCGCGATCCCGTCCTTACGCGGGTCCGAGCCGCCCATGAGGCAGCCGCGCGCGCGGTCGATCCAGATCGCCTGGCCGCCGCCATGCGGGCGGTCGATCTCCTGCACGCGATGGCCCAGGCCGGCCAAGCGCTCGCGGACGCCGGCGGCAATGCCACGCTCCGCCTCCACCACGCCCGCGTAAGGAAACAAGCGCGGCAGATCGAGCGCTTCCTGGATGTCGAGCCCGTATTGCAGCAGGTTGGTGAGGAACAAGCTCTGCCCCATCGGCTGGAAATGGCCGCCCATGACGCCGAACGGCATGACCGCTTGGCCGCCCTGCATCAGCATCCCCGGGATGATGGTGTGCATCGGCCGCTTGCCGGGCCCGATGCAGTTCGGATGGCCGCGCTCCAAGCGGAAGCCGAAGCCGCGGTTGTGCAGCAGCACGCCGCTCTCCGGCGCCAGAATGCCCGAACCGAAACCCTGGAACAGCGAGTTGATGAAGGAGCACGCGTTGCCGTCCCGATCGACCACGCAGAGGTACACCGTGTCCCGGTGCGCCGGCAGCATCGTCTCGCCCGGCGCCGGAAGGCGCGGCATGGCGCGCGCATCGTCGATCAGCGTCCGCAATTCGGCGAGGTAGGCCGGGCTGGTCAGCCGCGCCACCGGCACGTCCGCCTGGTCGGGGTCGGCGAGGAAGGCGTCGCGGTCGCGATACACCAGCCGCGCCGCCTCGATGTGGCGATGCAGGCGCGTCACGCCGAGCGGGCCGTCCGGTGCCGCGCCGAACCCTTCGAGGATGCCGAGCAGCATCAGCACGTGAAGGCCCGAGCCGTTGGGCGGGCATTGGAACACGTCGAACCCGTTCCACGCGGCATGGATCGGCGGGACGAACGCCGCCCCGCGCAGCCCGGCGGCGAAATCGGCCTCCGTCTGCCGCCCGCCCCTTTCGCGCAAGGCCCGCACCATGTCGACCGCGACCGGGCCTTCGTAGAACGCGCGCGCCCCCCGCTCGGCGATCGCGCGCAAGGTCCGCGCCAGGGGTTCGTGGGCGAACCGGTCGCCCGCGCCGGGCGCGCGGCCGCCCGGCAGGAAGGCGTCCGCGCCGGTGCGGCGCAGCGTGTCGGCGGAAGAGCTCCAATCGGCGGCGACGCGGCCATGCACCAGCCACCCGTCGGCGGCGAACCGGATCGCCGGCCGCAACAGCTCGTCCAGGCCCCGCGTGCCGTGCGCCGCGAGCAGGGTTTCCCACGCCGACACGGCCCCCGGGATGGTCACCGTGTGCGGCGAGGTGTTCTCGAGTGCGGCAATGCCGTGTTGCTCGAACCAATCGATCGCGTAGGCGGCCCCAGCCCGGCCCGAGCCGTTGAGCGCATGGACTTGCCCGCTCCCGGCCGGCGCGTAGAGGCAGAAGCAATCGCCGCCGATGCCGGTCGATTGTGGCTCGATCACGGCGAGCACCGCCGCCGCCGCAACCGCCGCGTCGAGCGCGTTGCCGCCGGCGCGGAGCACGTCGAGGGCGGTGAGGGTGGCGGCGGGCATGGACGTGGCTGCCATGCCGTGCGTGGCAAAGGCCGGGCCGCGCCCCGGAAAATGCAAATCGCGCATGAAAGCGCTCCGTGCTGCTCGGAACTGTTTGCAGGGCAAAATAGTGTTCAGCCCCGCAAGCACCACTCTACTTCGTGTATTGTCGTGCAGCCACTGGATTGACAGCCCCTAGGCTATCGACGCAGCTGAAATTTGCGGCATTATTGGTATCCCCCGAGCCGTCGTAATGCGCGACTTTAGGGAGCACGCAGAGGGGACGCGTCATCATCGGGGGCTGAGTCTGGTCATCGAGCGGATATTTCGTAGCAATGATCTGTTTCGGCGCGATGCCCAACTCAACCCACTTCTGGAGCGCCAAAAGCACGTTGTGGTCGGCGTCCATGGGACCTCCTGGATTTTCGGCGCCGCCGAAGCCGTTGGGACCAGGTCCACCAAAGCAGTGACCCATGCCGGGAACCATGAACAAACGGAAGAACTCTTGGATTTGGCGGAAACTCTCTGAACCATCTCCCGAGCCATTTTGATCGTCCGACGCGCCATGTTGAAGGGCGAGACGAAGGAAGTAGTTGATGCCGTCTTGAGACGAAATAAGCGGATCGGCCCACCCGTGATACATCAGAAACTTTCCTCCGTGCGCCTCGAAGGCCGCGAGGTTCGTGCTGTTTGCGTTCAGGATTGGTCCGAGCCGCTGATCCACAATGTCGACGT
This sequence comes from uncultured Acidisphaera sp., assembly GCA_964250825.1. GTDB lineage: Bacteria > Pseudomonadota > Alphaproteobacteria > Acetobacterales > Acetobacteraceae > CAVWQV01. Next base: position 2,999 of record CAXUIE010000155.1, read on the forward strand.
CGCGATCAAAGTCGAAACTACGCCAATCCCAATTCGGTCCAAACACCCAATAAAATAGCCCGTCGAACGGCGGTTCTTCGGGCGGGGAGGAAATGGCCCCTTCCAGAGCAGTGAAATCAAAGAAGGAACCCGATTCGCTGCCGCGGTTTTGACCCGGAAAATCAACGCGCCCGTACGTGGGTCGTGGGGTCCGTCATAGATCAGGTTCAACGCAGCGGCTTGGGCCTCATTGAGGCAGCCGTCCGACTGACCAGGCTTGCACAATAACTCGCGTGCATCCCAAGAACAGGACCGCGGATCGGTCAGGAAGTTGTCCGTGGGCAGGCTCCCGCTATTTCGTCGAGATCCTCGAATCCCTTCCAAAAACGCCAACCGGCAAGGTCCAGAAAGTCGAGCTGCGCAAACGCGCCCTGTCGGCCCAGGTCTGGGACCGGGAGGCTCCACCGGGGGGTAACAGCAGGAACCCGGCCGCAATTCAGTAATGTCGCGCCGCCCCTCGAGGGTGGTCCGCGCACGATTATCGGATGTGATCTGTCATCCAACCGCTCAGATATGCAGCAATGTCGTCGCTGTTTTTCTCCAGCATCATCATGTGGCCGTTGCCGTGAATGCCGACGCTCGGCAAGTGAACGAGTGCAGCGTCGACTTCTGCGTCGCATAGGTAGCGCACGGTGCAGTGATCATAGGCGGCGTGGTAGGACGCCTCCCCCGTCACAACGACGACCTTCAGCCCCGCCAAGTTGGCGAGCCGGCGCGGCGTGCCTGCTTGCAACCAGCAGGCAGCCAAGCCTGGCTCGTCGGGCGCGTCCTGCTGCTCGAACGTGAGTGG
>CAXUIE010000155.1:3837-7590 GCA_964250825.1 uncultured Acidisphaera sp.
CCCCCTTCTATACTAGCGTGGCTGTCCAGGGCGACGTGAGTGGCGATGCGGGCGTGACGGGCGGATCGTAGGCGAGCGGGATGCTCGTCAGCCCATAGAGTCGGTCGTCGTTGCCGGGCCGGGCGATGGGATCCTTGTAGGGCGGCCCTGTCGGCTCGAGCGCGACGATGCCCTTAACGAGGTCCGACCGGGCGTCGGCGATGGACCAGGCGAACACCGCGCCCTGCGAATGCGCGATCAGAATCGAGGAGCCGATACGCTTCAGAAGAGCGACGCCGGCGGCGCGCATCAGGGTCTCGTTCTGTTGCCGCGGCGGCGTGGCGACCTGGCTCGCATAGAACTGGTCGAACACCGGATCCCCCGCGCGCCCCTTGTTCGGGCCGCCGGGCCACTGGGTGTGGCGGCTGGCTTGCGGCCACGCGTTGAACGCCTCGGGGGCGGTGAACGTGCGCTCGACCCACGACACCGGCGCGATGTGCAGGGCGCCGCTGGCGCCCGGCTGCCGGGCCGACCGGCCTCTCTCCGGCGCGTCGACGAGATAGACCGTCCAGCCATGCGCGGCGAACCACTCCGCCCAACCGGGTCGACCGTCCGGCGTCGTCAGCCAGTTCACCGCCGTCTGGCCGTTTCCGTGAAGCAGAACCAGCGGGTACGGGTGCAGGGCGCGCTCGGGCGACAGCGCCTCGACATACATCTGGCCCTGCATCACGCGCGCCGGGCCCTCCCCTGTGTAGGCCCCGCCCACGAAAAAGGTCTCGCGGCGAATATCCATCACAAACTCCGTCGGGGGATGCGAAAGGCCGGATTCGTCGCCTGGCTCAGGCCGCCCCGCCGACCTCCACGTCGAGCAGCCGATAGCACTGCTGTCCCGAATGCATGTCGCGCTCGCCGCGCCAGCCCTGGGGCGAGGTGCGGGGGTAGGAGATCTTGACGGTGTTCAGGCTGTCGATTCGAAAGACCTTCACCTCGGCCGCGGGAGCGCCGTACAGCTTCTCGAAAAGGTGGGGCGACAGCGCGGGATCGGACGCATAGGTCCGATAGGCTTCGTCGTCTCTGAAAAACAGGTCCACCGTCACCCAGAACGGGCCCGCGTTTTTCGACCGGATATGACGGCACACGTCGCGCAGTTTCGGCATGTCAGGCAGCCTTCTCGGCTCGATTGGCGCCCGCCGCGAGCCATCGGGTCCGGACGAGCTCGAATGCGTCAGCGACTTCGACGACATGGTTCAGCTTGAACGCGAACACCTGGCCGCGTTCGGTCTCGGCGGGCGTGAACGGAAAGGCGTAGCTCGGCAGCTCCATGCCGCGCTCGAGCGGGAAGTGGAAGAAGGTCGGATTGCAGGTCTTGGCGATCCGCGTGGCCATCTCCTGAGTGGCGGCGGTTGCGACGAACAGCATGCCCACTTCGCGCGGCGGCGGCGTATCAGCGGGAGGAGTGGCACCCGACACCCCGTTCCATCCATAGACCCGCAGCGAGATGTCGTACTCCCCCGCCTCCGGGCCGATCGCGCTCCTGACCCGGCCGTGCAGCGCCGCGCGCAGCCGCTGCTGGAACACCTCCAGCGCGCCCAGCACCTTGGGATCCTCGATGCCGATCAGCATCATGGACTGGAAGTCGCCGCCGCCCGCGCCCTCCAGCTTCATCGTGTAGGGCCGCTCGGTCCAACGCGATCCCGTCACCCGCGTGATCCGCTCGTCTGCCGCCTCGTACACCGCGCCGCTCACGTCGAGCACGCCGCCGGGCTCGGTCAGCAGGAAGGGATCGCTATTCTCGTACAGCATGTGGCAGGAGACGGTGTAGGGAGTCGCCTGGTTGTCGGGGTCGAGCGGCTCGATCTCAAAGTGATCCCGCCCGATGCGCATCAGCACGCCGCCGCCGCGCGGGTTGACTGTGCATAGGCTGCCGCACTCGGTCGTCTTGGCCGCGTGCCACGAGGCCGCGACGCCCGCGCCGAGCATCAGCGGGACCGCCGCCAGCACGGCGGTGTCGGTGGTGCGCCCGCCGAGCACGATCTCTGCGCCCCGCCGCACCGCCTCCGCATAGGGCTCGAAGCCCATCAACGCGACAATGTGGTTGCACTCGTCGAGAACGGCGTCGCTCAGCGGGCCGGCGGGCGCGAGCGGGCGCGTCTTGCCTTCCGCCAGCTTGGCCTTCAGCACGGCCGGGTCCTGCTCGCTGTAAAGCAGCGCGATCCGGGGCGAGGCGTCCTGCTCGCGCGCGATCTCAAGAGCGATGTCGGCGGTCCAGTCGACGCCCGAGTCGGTGCCAGCGGTGCCGCAGCTGCCAATCAGCAGGGGCACGCCGGCTTTCCGCGCCGCGGCCATGCAGATCGCCAGGTCGTGCTTTATCGTCTGTCGGCTCACCTTGGACGCGCCGCGCGCGAGGTAGGCCGGGCCGCTGTCGGTTGAACCCGCGTCGCAGGCGATCGCATCGACGCCCATGGCGATCCCGCGCGCGACCAGCTCGGCGCTGACCCCGGCGCCGAGCGCCCCGGTCGGGATGAGCACGGTGACATACGGCTTCTCGGAAGAGAGAGGCGTCATGCGGCGATCTCTTCGGCCCGGCTCGGGGCATTGGTCGGCAGGCGAGCCTGCGCCAGGATGCCGGTGATCATGCGGAGTCGCGGAATCTCGGGCAAGCCGCCCAGCGCGTCGAACGCCGCGCGCGCCGTGCTGCTCGGCATGACGCCGGCTGCACAGTCTTCGAACTTGGTCCACATCTCGGCGGCGGACATGGGGTTTTCGGGGCCTCGACCGAGGGCGCCGATCACCCGGCTCACCAACTCCCGGCCGTCCTTGGTGCGGACGCTGACCTCCGCCGCGAACTGGTCGGACACGCCCCCCGATGCCTCGGGAAGGGCCTCGACCGTGACCGTCTTCAGCAGGCGGCCAACCTCTGGTTCCCGGAAGGCGTTCCCCTCGAAGTCGTTCAGCCGCGGCGCGCCCGTCAAGAGCGCCCGCACCGCGGCGTATTGCATGCTGAACTTCGCTCCCAGCGCGGTTGCCGGCTCGGGGTTGTTGGTGTGGGGCAGTCTGGCCCCGTGCGCGCGAATCAGGATCGCGGTCACGTCGGCGGGCGAGATCCGCTCGCGCTCGACCAGCTGCAGCATGGTGAGAATGGCGGGATGAGTGCTGCCGCAGCAAGGGAACTGCTTCAGACCGATGTCGCGGGCCTCGATCTCCAGCGGGCCATTCAGGTTCGCCAGCATGCGGTGGGGGTGGACGTTCGTCAGCCCGTCGAAGGCCGCGAAGAACCCTTCCTTCTGCTCGAGGGCGTTCAGCTTGGCGGTGAATCCGCCCTGGACGAGACGCGCCGCCATCAGCCCGTCGTGCGCGCAGCGGCCCACGTGCAGTGGCTTGGTCATGGTGCCGAAGTTCGCCTTCACGCCGGACGCCATGGAGGCGCACAGGGCGATCACCGTTGCGGTCTGGGCCACGTCCAGCCCGAGCAGCCGCGCGGCCGCCACGCCCGCGCCGAAGACGCCGAGCGTTGAGGTGGGATGCCAGCCCGCGCCGTAATGATGCGGGTGCACGGCCCGTCCCAGACGACACTCCGCCTCGAAGCCGACGATGTAGGCGTCCAGCAGCTCAGCGCCCGAGCAGTCCAGGGACTCGCCCAAGGCGAAGACGACGGGGACAAGTGGCACGGACGGGTGGCCGCCCATGGCCGAGGCCATGTCGTCGTAGTCGATCGCATGGGCGGCGACGCCGTTGATCAGAGCGGCGGTCAGCATGTCGGTCCGTGGGCGGTCG
>CAXUIE010000156.1:0-7586 GCA_964250825.1 uncultured Acidisphaera sp.
GCGCAGCCACACTGACACCGCGTCGGCGCGTATCGTGTCGCGGGTCGAAGGGTCCATGAACGCGCCCCCGCCGCTGGCCAGCACCACCGGCTCGTCCGTGAGCAGGCGGCGGATAACCTTTCGCTCGCCCTCGCGGAACGCGGGCTCGCCATAGCGGGCGAACAGTTCAGGAATGGTGCAACCAGCCGCCTGCTCGATTTCGGCGTCGGCGTCGCGGAACGGAAGGCCGAGTCGCCCCGCGAGTCGCCGACCGATGGAGGTCTTGCCGGCACCCATCAACCCGACCAGGACGATGCTCCGTCCGGCCAGCGCGTCCGGCAGCGGAGCGGCCGTGTTGATGGCGGTGTTGCGTGTCATCGCCGCGAACGCTAGCACACGCGCCAGCGCAAAGACCAAACCGCCCCGACTCGCCCGATTGAAACCGTCAAAGCCGATTGCCGAATGAGTCGCATCTTTCTTGTCGTCGTCGCCGTCGGCCTGGTGGTGGTCGCGGTCGCCATCCTGGCGATCGGCGCCTTCCCGCCTAATCCGAACCCGCATCCGGTGCAGACGGTCTTGCCCAACGACAAATTTCAAAGTCGCTAGCCAGCTGGTGGACCGGCACGTCGAGGCGTTCCTAGAGATGCTGGCCGCCGAGCGGGGCGCCGCGCGCAACACCCTAAGCGCTTACGCGGCCGACTTACGGGACTTCGCTTCCTTCGCGGCGGCGCGCGGCGTTTTGTGCGCCCAAGCCGACGCGCCACTGTTGCAGCAATACATGGCCGGCCTAGCGGGCGCCGGCCTTTCGGCGCGTTCGGCCAACCGCCGGCTTTCGGCGTTGCGGCAATTCCACCGCTTCCTGCTGCGCGAGGAAGTCAGGGGCGACGACCCCACCCAACTGCTCGACGCGGCTCGCATCGCGCCGCCGCTGCCGAAATACCTCAGCGAAGCGGAGGTGGACGCGCTGCTCGCGGCCGCCGCCAAGCGCCCCGGCCGGCAAGGCTTGCTGGCCCGCGCCGCATTGGAGATCCTTTACGCGACGGGGATGCGGGTGTCGGAGATGCTGTCGCTTCCGCGCGCCGCTCTCGCCGGGCACGCGGCGATGCTGCTGATCCGGGGCAAGGGCGGCAAGGAGCGGATCGTGCCGCTTTCGGATGAGGCAAGGAAGGCGGCCGGGGCGCTTGTCGCGGCCTCCGGACGGGACGGACGCTGGCTGTTCGCCGGTCGCGACGGACGCCGGGCGATGACGCGGCAAGGATTCGCGCTGCTGCTCAAGCAGGTGGCGCTGGACGCCGGGCTCGACCCGGCCCGCGTGTCGCCGCACGTGTTGCGCCACTCGTTCGCCTCGCACCTGCTGGCCCGCGGCGCCGACCTGCGCAGCTTGCAACTGCTGCTCGGCCACGCCGACATCGCCACCACGCAGATCTACACCCACGTGCTGACCGAGCGGTTGCAGCGGCTCGTGGAGGAGCATCACCCGCTCGCGCGCGGGTGACCTGTCCGTGACTGCTCGACATCGCTCCCGCGTGGCCGGTCAGCTTCTGGACTCGAGGCGCATTCAGGCTTTGGGGCGAAATTGCGGTTGCGGGCCGAGAGCGGACGGTCCGCTTTGTAACGAGTAAGGAGAATAAGCCGACGTTTCGGGATGATGGTCCGTTGCGCCGCTGTCGACCCATTGCGCGTCCGACATGCCGAGGAACTGTCCGCCTTCCCGTTCGGCAATCAACCTGTCCGTCTTGGAATCGGTCGCCCGCATTTCCGGACAAAGTGACCAAATCCGCTCAACGGCGGTTTAACGGACAGGCATCCCATGCCGCACCCGGTCAGTAGAAGGCTGCATCTGGTGGATAGCTGACCTTCAGCTTGGTGCGGAATTCAAGTTTTTTGCACCAAGGCAGCTTGCCTGTATCATGATCACCACGGGATTGTGTCGTTTTCCCAGAGTGTGAAGGTGCCTGTCGGGCCATCCGGACCGAGCAGCGCAACCCGGACGACCTCGCGGGAGCCATCCTCGACAGATTCCAGACCCTCGTATCCGTTTAGGTTGGTCTTGGTGAAGGCCGGAGAGACTAGGTTGACCTTAATACCGGTCGATTCCAGCTCGATCATCATCGCCAATGTTATCGCATTGAGCGCCGTCTTGGACGCAGAGTAAATCGGGCCGAAGAACTTGCGATAAGGGTAGTTTGGGTCGGCGTTCATCGTCAACGAGCCGAGGCCACTTGACACGTTTACAATGCGGGCATTCTTCGACTCCCGAAGCAGGGGCAACATCGCTTGATAAATGGCGAGCACGCCAAACACGTTGGTCTCCCAAACCGCCCGCATTTCATCGAGGGAGGCGTTGCTCGCGAGCGATATCTTTTTGTAATCCTGAAGGGACAAGCCGAGCTGCTGCTTTCTCGTATTCGAGATAGCTGCGTTGTTGATGAGCAGGTCCAGGCGGCCGAACTTCGCGCGAATGCGCTCTGCCGCGGCGGCGATCGAAGCTCGATCCGTCACGTCGAGCTGGAGCGCGATTGCGCCTGGCCCAATCTCTTTGGCCGCGGTCTCGCCGCGCTCCAAACTGCGTGAGCCGAGCAGGACAGTGTGACCATTGGTTGCGAGTTCCTTTGCAACCTGAAGGCCAACGCCTTGATTGGCCCCCGTGACCAGCGCAATGCGACTATCCTGCATAGCAATCACTCCCAGCTCGCAGCCGTTGATGCTGCCGCCAGGCTAGTGTACACCTAAATCGGATCATTTGTCGTCGATGGGCTCCGCTATGGCACATCTGCCGTCAAGAGTGATCGATAGAAGTTCGGAGTGGCTGGACTGATCCCAGCAAACGGGGCCAAGCAAAAATCAAGGTTTTGCACCGCAGATCTGAGCCAGTCCGGTCAGCGGCTTACGAGTCGCGAAAATCTGGCGCGAATGTCCGAGAACGAGAGCATACTTGCCGGGTGTCCGAGTAATAGTTCGTTTGGCGGACAACTGCCCGGGCGTCGCCAGCCGTGTCACTTCGGCGATGCCGTGGTTCATGCAGTAGGGCGATCAGGTGCGTGCCGACCAGCCCGTTGGCGCTGAGGCCAACCTCGGAGGGGCTTTCGGCAGTAGCCCGAGAACGGACCGGACGCCGCGTTGAGGATGATCGTCGAGAACTATCTTGGTGCTGCGTATCTGCAAGTCGGCGAGCGCGGATGCATCATGCCGGTGCTCGGGGCCGAGCTTGCCCGGAGGGCAGGGGTTTCGTCCGGCGCTGACCGACGCCATCCGGGTCATGATCGACGCGTTCGCGGCATGCCTGCACGTCGCCGCCGTGCTGCGCGGGAACGCGCGATGGCGAGATTCGCGACCCTGGTGGGTGCCGTCCTGCTGGCGCGGCTGTCGAGCGATCCGGCGTTCAGCGCCGAGATCCTCGATGCTGCCCGGGCGGATGTCTGCGGTCAGGCGTGAACCGCTCGCATTCCTCCGGCGGCGCGATGTGCTAAAGCCCGGCCATGCAGCACTTCCTGGAGTTCGAGCGGCCGGTTGCCGAGCTTGAAAGCAAGATCGAGGAACTCCGGCGCCTGTCAGCCGCCGACCCGGACGGCATCAACATCGCCGAGGAGGTCGCCACCCTCACCGAAAAGGCCGACAAGCAGCTGCGGGCGACCTACGCCAAGCTGACGGCCTGGCAGAAGACGCAGGTGGCGCGCCATCCGGACCGGCCCAAGGCGGGCGACTACATCGCCGCCCTTGTCACGGAGTTCACGCCGCTCGCGGGCGACCGGGCGTTCGCCGACGACGCCGCGGTGCTGGGCGGCATGGGGCGGTTCCGCGGCCGATCGGTGGTCGTGCTCGGCACGGAGAAGGGGACCGACACGGAAAGCCGCGTTCACCACAATTTCGGCATGGCCCGCCCGGAGGGGTATCGCAAGGCGCGCCGGCTGATCGAGCTCGCGGGCCGGTTCGGTCTGCCTGTGCTCACCTTCGTCGACACGGCCGGGGCGTTTCCCGGTGTCGACGCCGAGGCGCGCGGCCAAGCCGAGGCGATCGCGCGATCAATCGAGGCGTGCCTTGAGGCCCCGGTGCCGATCGTCGCGACCATCATCGGCGAGGGAGGGTCGGGAGGCGCCATCGCCCTGGCGGCGGGCGATCGCGTGCTGATGCTGGAGCATGCCACCTATTCCGTCATTTCGCCGGAGGGCTGCGCGTCCATCCTGTGGCGCGACCCGGCGCAAGCGGCCACGGCGGCGGAAGCTCTTCGCCTCACGGCCGAGGATCTGATGCGGTTGCGGCTGGTGGACGCGGTGATCCCCGAGCCGCTCGGCGGCGCGCATCGGGACCGGGAAGCGACGATCGCGTCGGTGGGCAGCGCCATCGCCGAGGCGATGGCACCCCTCGCGGCAATGGATCACGCGACGTTGCGGGCGCGTCGGCGAGAGAAGTTCCTGGCGATGGGCCGCGAGCCCGTTGACTGAGCGCCCGCCGCGCCGATCCTCCGAACGAAGCCTTCGGAGCCCCTTGCCGCACGGTCGGGACGAACTGCCACGGTGGCGCCCGCGAGGCGGAGAGCGGAGCGGAGTCGGCGACACCCTCGCGGGCGCTGTTTCTTTCGGTTTTCCCGTCCATCATGACGCCGATGTTTCTCGCCGCGGTGGACCAGACCATCGTGGCAATGGCGTTGCCGGCGATCGCCGGAGCGCTAGCAACGAAACCGGGGGTCAGTTCAGCCGGCCGTGGCAGTGCTTGTACTTCTTCCCCGACCCGCACGGACAGAGCGCGTTGCGCGGCGTGTTGCGCCAGGTTGCGCTGTCGTTCGGGTCGATCGCCTCGCTCCGCAGCGGTTGCGCGTAGACCTGCACCGGCGCCGGCGGCGCGGCCATCTCGAGCGCCATGTCGGGGCCACCGGCGCCGGCGAGCATCGGCTCGGGCTCCGGATGGTTCTCGAACATGGCCATCGGTTGGAACACGGGTGCCGGCGGGCGCTCCGGCTGCACTTCGACGCGCGCGAGCATCGCCGTGATGCGCTCCTTGAGCTCGTCCAGCATCGCGTTGAACATCGCGAAGGCTTCGCCCTTGTACTCGTTCAACGGGTCGCGCTGGCCATAGGCGCGCAGGCCAATGCCCTGGCGAAGATGGTCGAGCGCGTAGAGATGCTCCTTCCACACCGCGTCCAGCACCTGCAGCAGCAAGGATTTCTCGATCAAGCGCATCAGCTCGGCGCCGAGATCGGCGGCCTTCGCCTCCATCGCGGCGTCGGCCCCGCGCTCGATCCGCTCGCGGATCGCCGTCTCGTCGATGCCTTCCTCCGCACCCCACTCCTGGACCGCAAGCTCGAGGTTGAGGACGCGCCGCACGTCCTCGGCCAGCTCGGCTACCTCCCATTGCTCGGCGAAGGCCTTTTCGGGGATGCGGCGGGCGACCATGCCGCCGATCACCTCCGCGCGCATCTCGGCCACGGTCTCCGACACGTCCGCCGCCTTCATGAACTCCTTGCGCTGCGCGTACACCTCGCGGCGCTGATTGTTCATCACGTCGTCGTATTTCAGCACGTTCTTGCGAGTGTCGAAGTTGCGCGCCTCGACCTTCTTCTGCGCCTTCTCGAGCGCCTTGTTGATCCAAGGATGAACAATCGCCTCGCCTTCCTTGAGGCCGAGCCGGGTGAGCATCCCGCCCATCCGGTCGGACCCGAAGATGCGCATCAGGTCGTCCTCGAGCGACAGGAAGAACCGCGAGCGCCCCGGGTCGCCCTGCCGGCCGGAGCGGCCGCGCAGCTGATTGTCGATGCGTCGGCTTTCGTGCCGCTCCGTGCCGATGACGAACAGCCCGCCCGCTTGCTTGACCTTCTCGTGCGCGGCCGCGACCTCGTCGCGTATCTCCGCCTCGCGCGCCGCGTGCAGGCTCGGGTCGGCGACCTTGGCGAGCTCCGCCTTGACCCGCATCTCGACGTTGCCACCGAGCTTGATGTCCGTCCCGCGCCCCGCCATGTTGGTCGCGATCGTCACCGCGCCCGGCGCGCCGGCCTGTGCCACGATCGTCGCTTCCTGCTCGTGGAAGCGCGCGTTCAGCACCGCGTGCGGAATGCGCTTGTGCTTGAGGACGGTGCTGATCTCCTCGCTTTTCTCGATGCTTGTTGTGCCCACCAGCACCGGCTGCCCGCGATGGCGGCTTTCGTCGATCAGCTTGGCGAGCGCTTCGTATTTCTCGCCCTGGCTTCGGTAAACCTCGTCGTCTTCGTCGTTGCGCGCGACCGGCACGTTGGTTGGTATCTCCATCACCTCGAGCTTGTAGATTTCGGCGAACTCGTCCGCTTCCGTCATCGCCGTCCCGGTCATCCCGGCGAGCTTCGGATACAAGCGAAAATAGTTCTGGAACGTGATGGAGGCGAGCGTCTGGTTCTCCGCCTGAACGGTGACGTGCTCCTTGGCCTCTAGCGCCTGGTGCAGCCCTTCCGAGTAGCGGCGGCCTTCCATCATGCGGCCGGTGAACTCGTCGATGATGACGACCTTGTCCTGCCGGACGATGTAGTCGACGTCGCGGGTGAACAAGGTGTGCGCGCGCAAGGATTGCTGCACATGATGCACGATCGAGACGTTGAAGATGTCGTACAGATTGCCCTCGGTGATGATGCCGGCTTCGCGCAGCATCTCCTCGACCCGCTCCGAGCCGGGCTCGGTCAGCGAGACGGTCTTGAACTTCTCGTCCTTGTCGTAGGTCTCGGGATCCCGCACCAGCTCCTTCACAACCGCGTCCACCTGCCGATACAGGTCGGAGCTGTCCTCCGCCGGGCCGGAGATGATGAGCGGGGTGCGCGCCTCGTCGATCAGGATGCTGTCCACCTCGTCGACGATGCCGTAGGCGAAGTCGCGCTGGACCATGTCCTCCAGGCGATACTTCATGTTGTCGCGGAGATAGTCGAAGCCGAACTCGTTGTTGGTGCCGTAGGTGATGTCGGACGCGTAGGCGGCGCGGCGCTGGCCGTCGTCGAGCCCGTGCACGATCACGCCCACCGACATGCCGAGGAAACCGTAGATCTGGCCCATCCATTCGGCGTCGCGCCGGGCGAGGTAGTCGTTGACGGTGACGACATGGACGCCGTTGCCGGCCAGCGCGTTCAGGTAGACGGGCAGGGTGGCGACCAGGGTCTTGCCCTCGCCGGTCTTCATCTCGGCGATCTTGCCGTCGTGCAGCACCATGCCGCCGATCATCTGCACGTCGAAATGGCGTTGGCCGAGCGCCCGCTTGCCGGCTTCGCGGACCACGGCGAACGCCTCCGGCAGCAATTCGTCCAAGCCCGTCCCATCGGCGATCCGGGCCCTGAACTCGTCGGTCTTGCCGCGTAGCGCTTCATCCGACAACGCCGCCAACGCCGGCTCCAGCGCGTTGATTTGCGGCACCCGCCGCTGGTAAGCCTTGAGCGATCGATCGTTGGCGGTCCCGAACAGGGTGCGGGCAATGCTGGCGAACATGAAATCCTTCCGGAGCGGGCGGCTCGGGCAGTGCGCCCCGCCGGCGCAGGGCCAAACTCAGATAGGACCCGGGTGGTGTCGGGTCAATTACAGCTGGGTGACCGCTGGGTGGTCCGCGTCCTTGGGCCGGGGCGCGTCCTTGCGGGACGCCGAGGCATCGGCCATCTTCCGGCC
>CAXUIE010000157.1:0-7513 GCA_964250825.1 uncultured Acidisphaera sp.
CACGCATTCGCAGCGACGGATCGTCCCCCCACCGTGCGAGGGAGTATCAAGCGCTCTACGGATGAGCGCCTCAAACCTCGAGGTCGATCCGCACAGGCACGTGGTCGGAGGGCTTGTCCTCGGCGCGGGTGTACTTGTCGATCCCAACGGTGCGCAGGCGGTCGGCTGCCTCGGGCGACAGCAGCAGATGGTCGATCCGAATGCCTTTGTTGCGTTGCCAGGCGCCCGCCTGATAGTCCCAGAACGTGTACACCGGACCGGTCGGGTGGATCGCGCGCACCGCGTCGGTCAGCCCGAGCCAGAGCAAGCGGCGAAACCGCGCCCGGCTTTCCGCCCGCACCAGCGCGTCGGCGGGGGAAAGCGTGCCGGCCGCGAAGTCCTCATCGGCCGGGCAGACGTTGTAGTCCCCGGCGATGAGCAGCGGCGTGTCCTCGGCGAGCAGCGCCTCCGCCCGGTCCGCCAGCCGGTCCATCCAGGCGAGCTTGTACGCGAGCCCCGCCTCGCCGCCGGAATTGCCGTTCGGGAGGTAGATGTTCGCAACGGTGACACCGTCCGCCACGGCCTCGATGTAGCGCGCCTGCGCATCATCCTCCGGCAGGCCGGGCAAGGCGCGCATCATTACGGTGAATGGGACACGGGAAAGCACGGCCACGCCATTATACGATTTCTGGCCGACCGCCTCCGCCTGATAGCCGAGATCGGCGAAGGAAAGGGCTGGGAAGGCGGCCGCCTCGCACTTGATTTCCTGCAACAAGAGAACGTCCGGCTGCACTCGGGCAAGCCACGCGCGTACGTGCCGCTCGCGTTGGCGGATCGAGTTGACGTTCCAGGTCGCGACGCGCACGGGCGTCGCTTAGTCGATCGAGAAGCTGGTCCCGCATCCGCAGGCGGATTTCGCCTGGGGATTGCGCACGGCGAAATAGCTGCCCATCAGCTCGTCGGCGTAGTCGAGCTCGCCGCCGCCCAGAAGATCGAGGCTTGCCGGGTCGACCAGCACGGTGGCGGCGCCACGCCGGATCACCAGGTCGTCCGGCTGCGTCGCGTCATCGAACTCGAACTTGTATTGGAACCCGCTGCACCCGCCGGCCAGCACCTGCACGCGGAGTGCAGCCTGCTTGCCCTCGGCCGCCATGATCTCGGCGATGCGCGCCGCGGCGCGATCCGTGATGCCGAAGCCGACCTCGGTGCTGCTTTCCATGATGCCAACATAGAGCGCCGAAGACGGGATTTGAAGCGGTTCTCCCCAGCGCTCCGTGTGCGGGCGACCGGACGATCATTCGCCCTGACTCAAGCACTCCTCCGTGGGCCATCCAAGCTGCCCCACATGGCAAGCTTGTTCCACTCCTTGATGAACTCGATGAGCTTGCCGGCTTTCGCCCGGAACAGCGCCCCGGCCCTCCGGCGCGCCTTGACCGGTCGGCTGAATGTGGTTGTGCGGCTCACCTTTGTGACTGCCATCCGCCGTGTAGCGGATCGCCACGACGTTGGCCTTCTCTTCGGTCATGATAATCGCGGCATTCATAGAGCGTTCTCCAGGCGGATGCCGCTCAGAACCCGACCGACCAGCCCCGGCCGCATGGGCGGCGCCGGATCCGCAGTCCGGCGGACTGCCTTCTAAGCAGCCCAGACCTCAACCTTCCTTAACATGCTGGCGCGCATTGAAGCCGCCTCACGCCGGGTGTAAGCGCCCGGCATGAACCGCGCCGCCTTCGCCGTGCGACCGGAAACCTCGCGCGGGCGGTTGCATCCCGAGCCCGAGAGCCCGACGCGCTCGCCCTGGCAGCGTGACCGGGACCGGATCATCCACAGCTCTGCCTTCCGCAAGCTGCAATACAAGACGCAGGTGTTCGTCAATCACGAGGGCGACTTCTTCCGCACCCGCCTCACGCACAGCATCGAGGTGGCGCAGATCGCCCGCTCCGTCGCCCGAGCGCTCCAGCTGGACGAGGATCTAGCCGAAGCGTTGGCGTTGGCGCACGACCTCGGGCATCCGCCGTTCGGCCATGCCGGGGAGGAGGCGCTGAACGCCGGGGCCAAGCCGTTCGGCGGCTTCAACCACAACGCGCAGAGCCTGCGGACCGTCACCTTGCTGGAAAGCCGCTACGCCGCGTTCGACGGGCTGAACCTGACCTGGGAAACACTGGAAGGCTTGGCCAAGCACAACGGGCCGCTGCACCGGCCGCCGCCCTACATCGGCGAATACGATGCGCGACATAAGCTCGACCTCCACACTCACGCGAGCGCGGAAGCGCAGGTCGCGGCGTTGGCCGACGATATCGCCTATCATAGCCACGACCTCGACGACGGGCTGCGCGCGCAACTGTTCCGGCTGGAGGACCTGGCGCATCTTCCCGTGGTGGGAGAAGCGCTCGCGGCGGCCCGGGTGGCGAGCCTCGACATGCCGCCCTCTCGCCTGCGTCACGAGACGATCCGCCGCGTGATCGACGCCATGGTGACGGAGCTTCTCGCCGAAACGCGGCGGCGACTCGAGACGCTCGACCCGTGCGACTCCGACGCGATCCGCCGCGCCGGGCAGCCGGTCGTCGCGTTCAGCCCATCGATGGCTGAAGCCAACCAGGCGATAAGAGACTATCTCATGGCGCGCATGTACCGGCATTGGCGGGTCAACCGGATGACCCGCAAGGCGCGGCTGGTGACGGAGGAACTGTTCCGCGTGCTTCACGCGGACCCGTCGTTGCTGCCGGACGACTGGCGTGGGCGGTCGGGCGGCCCGGGGACCGCGCGGGCCGTTACGACCGTGTGCGACTACGTCGCCGGCATGACCGACCGGTATGCGATGGACGAGCATCGCCGGTTGACCGATCTCTCGGTCCCCGGCTGACAAAGGCGACCCGATGACCGAGGACCTGTTCGCCGTCATGCGCGCCCACGTGATCCATGCGCTGCGCGCCGTCGTGCCCGACCTGCCGGCGGAGGCGGCCGAGCGGGTCGAAGTCACGCCCGCGCGCGAACCGGCGCACGGCGACATGGCCACCAATGCCGCCCTGGTCGCCGCCAAGGCCGCCCGGCAGCCCCCGCGAAAGTTGGCCGAAGCCATCGTCGCCCAATTGAGCCGGAACCCGGAGCTGCCGGGTGCGGCGGACGTGGCCGGTCCAGGATTCGTCAACATCCGCCTGCGCGTCCCGGCGCTGCGGGCGGTGCTGCCCGTCGTACTGCGCGCGGGCGAGGCCTACGGCGACGGCGCGAAGGGCGGGTCGCCCGTGAACATCGAGTATGTCTCGACCAACCCGACCGGGCCGATGCATGTCGCCCATTGCCGGGGCGCGGTGGTGGGCGACGCGCTCGCCAACCTGCTGCGCAAGGCAGGTCATGCCGTGACCAAGGAGTACTACGTCAACGATTCCGGCGCGCAGGTGACGGCGCTCGCCTGGGCGGCGTATTGGCGCTACCTCCAGGCGCTCGGCTCGCCGCTCACGGAGGAGGCGTTCGCCGAACAGGTGCCCGGCGGCTTGCAATATCGCGGCGACTACCTGGTGCCGATCGGCCTCAGGCTCGCGTCCGAGCACGGGACGGCGCTCGCCTCCGCCGATCTCGCGATTGCCGCACCGGAAGCTTGGCTCGAAACGGTGCGCGACTTCGCCATAGACGCGATGATGGAGGCGATCCGCGAGGATCTCGCCTTGCTCGGCGTGCGGCACGACGTGTTCATCTCCGAGCGCGCGCTGGTGCAGTCGGGCGCCGTGGATGCCGCGGTGGATCGGCTGGCCGCCGACGGGCTGGTGTATCAAGGGGTGCTTGAGCCGCCGAAGGGCAAGACGCCCGAAGATTGGGAGCCGCGCGAGCAGCTGCTGTTCCGTTCAACCCGGTTCGGCGACGACGTCGACCGGCCGCTGCGCAAGAGCGACGGGTCAAACACGTATTTCGCCAACGACATCGCCTACCACGCCGACAAGATCGCCCGCGGCTTCCCCCGGCTGATCGACGTGCTGGGGGCGGACCACGGCGGCTACGTGTCGCGCATGAAGGCCGCCGTGGCGGCGATTTCCGGCAGGGCGGCGACCCTGGAGGTCGTGCTCTGTCAGATCGTCCACGTGTTGCGCGGCGGGATGCCCGTGCGCATGTCGAAGCGGGCGGGCACGTTCGTCACCGTCCGCGACCTGCTCGACGAGGTGGGCGCCGACACCGTGCGGTTCACCATGCTGACCCGCAAGCCGGACGCGCAGATGGAGTTCGACCTCGAGCAGGCCGTCGCGCAAACCCGGGACAACCCGGTATTCTACGTGCAATACGCGCACGCCCGCTGCCGCTCGGTGCTGCGCGCCGCCGCCGAGATGTTTGGCCCCGAGAGGGTGGCGAACGCGGTGTTGGCCGAGGCGCCGCTCGATGGCCTCCAGGCGGACGCCGAACTTGCGGTCATGCGCCGGCTCCTGGCATGGCCGCGCCTGGTCGCCGGCGCCGCGGAAGCGGCGGAGCCGCACCGGATAGCGTTTTTCTTGTATGACTTGGCGGCCGACTTTCATATGCTATGGAACCGGGGCAAGGACGACTCGACCTTGCGGTTCCTCCAAGCGGACCAGCCAACCGAGACGTTCGGGCGGCTGGCCTT
Organism: uncultured Acidisphaera sp.; assembly: GCA_964250825.1. Taxonomy (GTDB): domain Bacteria; phylum Pseudomonadota; class Alphaproteobacteria; order Acetobacterales; family Acetobacteraceae; genus CAVWQV01. Next base: position 4,568 of record CAXUIE010000157.1, read on the forward strand.
GGTCGCGTCGGTCGCGGTCGTGATCCGCTCCGGGTTGGCCGTGATGGGGGTCGCGCCCGTCGAGGAGATGCGCTGAGCGGCGAGGCTGCTGCCGGTGCCAGGAGGTGCCGTGTCGGAAAGCCTTGGAGAACCCGGTCCCGCCTATCGCGTCGCGCGGCGTGGGATGGACCCCGCGACCAAGCGCCTCGTCATCATCGCGGCATCGCTGGGTGCGGCGCTGCTGCTCATCCTTGGCGCATCTCGCTTGAAGGGGCATGGCGAACGGGCAATCCCGGTGATCGAGGCCGACAGCCGGCCGCTGCGGGTCAAGCCGGACAATCCCGGCGGGATGCAGGTGGCGGGCGCCAACGACGAGATTATGTCGGGCGATGCCGGTCCCGAGGCCGACAAGCTGCTGCCGCCGCCCGAGGCCCCGATGCCGGAGGCGCTCAAGCCTCCTACCGCCGAGCCCCCCGCCGCCGAGCCGGCACCCGCACCGCGCGCGGCCGTCTCTATCGCGCCGTCGCCGGTTCAGTCTGCGCCGGCCACGTCGCCGCCGCCCGCGACGGTGCCCGAGCATAAGTCGGCCGCCCCCGCCAAGGCGGCGGCCGCGACGCCGCCAACAGGGAACCCGGCGTCAACCGAAGTGCAGCTTGCGGCTATGGACAGCGAGCAGCTCGCCCGGGCCGAGTGGCAGCGCTTGTCGCGGCTGATGCCGGACGTTCTTGGAGGCCGTCAGCCGGCCGTGCTGAAGGTGGAGCGCGAGGGCCGCCTGGTCTGGCGGCTGCGCACGGGTGGCTTCGCCACGGCGTCCCAGGCGACCGCGTTCTGCGAGCGGGTCAAGGCGAAGGGCGCCGGCTGCTCCATTGCCAACTTCTGAGACGATGCGGGCGGCGATCATCGGCCTGGCCGGTCCCTTGCTCGCCGAAGAGGAGGCGGCGCTGCTGCGCGCCCACCCGCCGGCCGGAGTGATTTTGTTCGCGCGCAACATCGTCGAGCCCGGCCAGTTGCGGACGCTGATCGCCCGCGTGCGCGCGACCCTGCCTCCCGGCGCGGTTCTCATGGTCGATCAGGAAGGCGGCCGGAGCTGCGGGCCGATGACGCCATCGGCGACCGTGCGTTCTCCGCAGCACCCGCGGCCGTCGCCCAGCTCGGGCGCGCGCTGGCGGACGGGCTGCTCGCCGCCGGCGTCCAGCCGGTCGGCAAGCACGCGCCGGGCCACGGCCGCGCGACGGTGGACAGCCATGTGGCTCTGCCGATGGTCGAAACGGCCGAGCTTGCGGGCGATCTCTTGCCCTTTCGGTTGAACGCCGACCTCCCTTGGGTAATGACCGCGCACATCCTTTATAAGGGGTGGGATGACGAGCGCCCTGCCACCTTGTCGCCTTGCGTGATCGGGGACGTGATCCGCGGCCGTTTGGAGGTTCGAGGCGTGTTGGTGTCGGATGATCTCGCGATGGGTGCGTTGTCAGGCGAGCCGGCCGGACGGGCGCTCGCAGCGCTCGCGGCAGGGTGCGACATCGCGCTCTACTGCGCGGGCGACCTCCTCCGCACCGCCGCCCTGCTCCGGGCGGTTCCTAACCTCACCGCGGAGGCGGCCGCGCGCTTGGCCGACGCCCAAGCGGTGGCGCGCGCGCGTCGCATGGACTTGGCGGCAGACGCTCTGGCGTTCGAGCGGGACCGGCTGCTCGGCGCGGCGCTCCTGGCATGAACGATATTGCATCGATCGCGGCCGCCGTGGTCGCGGCGATCCTGGCGATCACCCTCCATGAGGCGGCGCACGGATTTGCGGCGCTGGCGATGGGCGACGATACCGCGCGCCGTGCCGGGCGGTTGTCGCTCAACCCGCTCCGCCATGTCGACCGGGTCGGCACCATCCTGCTGCCGGGTCTGCTGCTCGTCACCCAACTGCTCATCTTGGGCCGGGTCGCGTTCATGTTCGGCTGGGCCAAGCCGGTGCCGGTGTCGGCATGGCGGTTCCGCGATCCCCGGCGCGGGATGATGGTGGTCGCGGCCGCCGGCCCGCTCGCCAACTTCGCGCTGGCCGCGTTGACGGCCGCCGTGCTGCCGCACGTCGCCGCGACCACCGCCGTGGATTACTTCGAAACCTTGCTGACCGATCACCCGCAAGCCGGCGCGTTCGCCTTCTACTTCATCCTGACTAATCTGGTGCTCGGGTTGTTCAACCTCATCCCGATCCCTCCGTTGGACGGAGGGCGGGTCCTGGTCGGGTTGCTGCCTGCCGGGGCCGCCGTCGTTTGGGCGCGGCTGGAGCGGGCGGGCATCCTGGTCGTGGTGCTGCTCGTGTTTCTGTTGCCGCGGCTCCTCCGCGAGTTCGACGTCGAGTTCGACCCGTTCCGCCAAGCGCTCAACACGGTTCTTCCCTGGGCGCTTCGGCTCGTGCTGCTCGCCGGCGGCCACCACGTCGAAAGTGGCGGCGATGGCTTCGTCGCCTGACGTCGACGCGGCGCCCGACCGGCTCGCCTTGCGGCTGGACGGCTTCGAGGGGCCGCTCGACCTGCTGCTCGAACTGGCGCGCGGCCAAAAGGTCGATCTCGCCCGGATCTCCATTCTCCAGCTCGTTGAGCAATACCTGCTGGTCCTGGAGGACGCGCGGCAAATCCGGCTGGAGCTCGCGGCGGACTGGCTGGTGATGGCGGCGTGGCTGGCTTGGCTGAAATCGCGCTTGCTGCTGCCGCCGGAGGACGCCGGGGCGGCCGAGGGCGAGGAGGCGGCCGACATCCTTGCCGGACGGCTGCGCGATCTGGAGGCGGCGCGGGCCGCCTCGGCCTGGCTGTCGAACCGCCCGCAACTGGGACAGGAGGTGTTCGCGCGCGGCGCGCCCGAGGATCTGACGGAGGTGGACCGGTCCCGCCTCCTGCTTGGCTTGCCCGTGCTGCTGAGCGCTTATCTCGCGGCGCGACGCCGCGCCGGGCGGTGGTAGCCGGCATGGGCCTGGGCGGGGTG
>CAXUIE010000158.1:0-7504 GCA_964250825.1 uncultured Acidisphaera sp.
GTGCCGTAGCGCACCGCGTTGGTGCCCGACGCGCGGGTCGCGCACATGCCGCCCAAGGTGCAAAGCGCCGTGCCGGGGTCCACCGGGAAGAACAGGCCCTGGTCTCGAAGATGGGCGTTGAGCTGGTCGCGCGTCACCCCGGCTTCCACCCGGCAGTCCATGTCGGGCTGGCTCACTTGGAGGATGCGGGTCATGCGCGACAGGTCGAGCGTGATGCCGCCGCGAACGGGCGTCACGTGGCCCTCGAGCGAGGTGCCGGCGCCCCAGGGCACCACGGGCGTGCGCTGGGCGTGGCAGAGCGCCAGCACCCGGGCGGCTTCCTCGGAGGTTTCCACGAACGCGACGGCGTCCGGCAGGCTGGGCGGCAGCGTGTCCTGGCCGTGCGAGTGGTGGTCGCGCAGGCCCGCGTTGGTGGTGATCCGCTCGCCCAGGAAGCCGCGAATGGCCTCCACCACCGCCCCGGTCTCGGCGTCCATGCGTGCTCCGTGTGCCCTTGTTCGCGCGGTCACCTGCCTACGAGCGACGTCCGCGGCTGGCAAGGGTTGTCCGGCTGCCCCCGCGCGGATAAGCGATCCCCCTTCCCCGCCGGGCGAACCGGTCACACACTGGCGAAAAGGGGAGACGGTCATGGCGGACGGCGGCATCGAAGGGCGGAGCAACCGCGTGTCGGCCGAGGAGGCCCTCGCACTGCACGCGACCGGGCGGCCGGGCAAGCTCGAGACCCGGATCAGCAAGCCCATCACCACCGCGCGCGATCTTTCACTCGCCTATTCGCCCGGCGTCGCGGAGCCTTGCCTCCACATCCATCGGGACAACAATCTCGCCTACGACTACACGACCAAGGGCAACATGGTCGCGGTGATCTCCAACGGCACCGCCGTGCTCGGGCTCGGCAATCTGGGCGCGGTGTCGTCCAAGCCGGTCATGGAGGGCAAGGTCGCGTTGTTCAAGCGCTTCGCCGACGTGGACGGCATCGACCTCGAGATCGGCACGGAGGACGTGGACGCGTTCGTCAACTGCGTCCGCTATCTCGGCCCGGGCTTTGGCGGCATCAATCTCGAGGACATCAAGGCGCCCGAGTGCTTCATCATCGAGCAGCGGCTGCGCGAGCTGATGGACATCCCGGTGTTCCACGACGACCAGCACGGCACCGCGATCGTCGCCGTGGCGGGCCTTATCAACGCGTGCCACCTCACGGGCCGCGACCTCCGGGAAACCAAGCTGGTGGTGAACGGCGCGGGCTCGGCGGGGGTCGCCTGTGTCGAGCTCCTGAAGGCGATGGGGATGCGCCCCGAGAACGTGCTGCTCTGCGACACCAAGGGCGTGGTGTACCAGGGGCGCACGGAGGGGATGAACCAGTGGAAGTCGGCCCACGCCGCGCCGACCCGCGCCCGCACCCTGGCCGACGCGATCGAGGGCTGCGACGTCGTGTTCGGCTTGTCCGTCAAGGGTGCCGTGACGCAAGCGATGGTGCGGAGCATGGCCGACAATCCGATCCTGTTCGCCATGGCCAACCCCGACCCGGAGATCACGCCGGAGGAAGCGCGGGCGGCGAGCCCGCATGCGATCATCGCCACCGGGCGCAGCGACTACCCGAACCAGGTGAACAACGTGCTCGGCTTCCCGTTCATCTTCCGGGGCGCGCTCGATGTGCGCGCGAGCACCATCAACGACGCCATGAAGATCGCGGCGGCCGAGGCGCTCGCCAAGCTCGCCCGCGAGGACGTGCCCGATGAGGTCCACACCTCGTCGGGGCGCAAGCTCGCCTTCGGCCCCGACTACATCATCCCCAACGCGTTCGACCCGCGCCTGATCGCCTGGATTCCGCCCGCCGTCGCCAAGGCGGCGATGGATACGGGGGTTGCGCACCGCCCGATGTCCGACCTCCGCCGCTACGCGCGCGACCTGTCGGGCCGGCTCGATCCGACCGCCAACGCGCTGGATGCGATCATGGAGCGGGTGCGCGCCGAGCCGAGGCGCGTGGTGTTCGCCGAGGGGGAGGAAGAGAAGGTGGTGCGCGCCGCCGTCGCGTTCCGCAACGCGGGATACGGCAGGCCGGTGCTGATCGGTCGCGAGGACCGCGTCCTATCCACCCTGGCCGGGCTCGGTCTCGGCATGGTGGAAGGGATCGAGATCCACAACGCCCGCCTCTCGGGCGCGAACCGTAAATACACCGATTTCCTGTATGGGCGGCTGCAGCGGGCGGGCTACTTGCACCGCGATTGCCAACGCATGGTCAACCAGGACCGCAACGTGTTCGCCGCCTGCATGGTGGCGACCGGCGACGCCGACGCGATGGTGACGGGGCTCACCCGCTCGGCCGCCGTTTGTTTGGACGACATCTCGCACGTGATCGCGCCGCGCGACGGCGGCGTCGCGTTTGGCATGACGTTGATGGTCGGCATGCGCGGCCGCACCATCTTCATCGCCGACACCCTGATGCACTTCCGCCCGACTGCGGAGCAGATGGCCGACATCGCGATCGGAGCGGCCGCCGCTGCCCGCCGCCTCGGCCACGAGCCACGCGTCGCATTGTTGTCGCATTCAACGTTCGGACAGCCGATGCACGCCGGCGCGCAGGTGATGCGCAACGCGGTCGAGATCCTCGACGGGCGCGGCGTCGATTTCGAGTATGACGGCGAGATGAGCCCGGACGTGGCACTGGAGCCCGAGTTGCGCGCGCTCTACCCGTTCTGCCGGCTTAACGGCCCGGCCAACGTGCTGGTGATGCCCGGCCTGCATTCGGCGCACATCGTCTCGCGCCTCGCTCCCCGCCTCGGCGGGGGCACCACGATCGGGCCGGTGCTGATGGGCATGACGCACCCGGCGCAGATCGTGCCGATGGACGCCTCGTCGAGCCAGATCGTCGACGTCGCGTGCCTCGCCGCCTACCAGGCGGCGGAGGGCTAGTTGGGGCGAACTCGCAGTCCATGCACGGACTGCTCGTCGCAACGACGCGGAAAGACCCGGAACGAGTCCCGCCGGTGCGCTAAGGTTCCGCCAACAGCTCATCGAGCGACACGAGGCAGGTCGGGGAGACCGGGAGCGGCAACTGCCCGTCGATCAATTCCGGGAGTTGGCGTCGGGCGCGGGCGTAAAGCTTGTCGACGTCCAGGTGTTGACGAATAGACGGCGAGAACGCCTCGGCGGCTTCCGCCTGAAACCTGTTCGCCTCGGCCCGCCAGAGATGGACCGCCTGCGCATTGGGCCAAGCTTGCACCTTCAAACGATGCTCGATGGCGCGGATGAGGAGCGATCGAACCGCGCTAAGCTGGCTGCGTCCCACACTCTCGACCTCCTCGGCGATGTTCTCCCAATCGAGGTCGGCGTCGTTCACCCGCTCGCCCGCCGCAAGCCGGCGCAACAAAGCGCTCTGCCGCTCGGACCACACCAGGATGTCGTCCTCGTACCCGCTCATGCCGCCCCGCTCCCTGGCTGGCCGCGAAACGACATCACGCGCCCGGCGTCATTGCCCACATCAACCGCTCGCGCCGGTAAGCTCACCCAACCCTCAATGCTTCTCGCGCGGCTGCACCGCCGCTTCGAGCGCCTGGCGAATGAAACGCTGATACGGCACACCAGCCTTAGCGGCCATCGCCTTCACGGCGTCCAACAGCGGCCGTGGTAGACGCATGTTGACCCGCTCGCTCTTGGGTTGAAATTCGAAGCGGACAGTTCGCATCCTGAAAGATCGTACTCGGTCAGGTCGGATTGCGCGACGAACTGTTCAGCCTCCGTGTCGCTTCGCAGCTTCGGCAGCGGCTTTCTCATAGTGCTCGACCTCCTTGCGATGCATTTAGCGGGCGCTGATCGGCCGGATGAGAGCTTCGCCGACGTGCTCGCGCAACGTGAACACGCAAAGCCTTCGAGTTGCGGGACTAGGTAGTGGAACCCGCCTGACTACGGCTCGGCGAGAAGTTCGTCGAGGGTAACCGGGCAGGCAGTCGGCACCGGCAGAGGCGGCTGGCCGTCAATCGAGGACGGCATCCGACTTCGCGCACGCGCGTAAAGTCGAGCGAGATCGATCCGCTGACTCATAGACGGTGCGAACGCGTCAATCGCGTCCTGGCGGAAACGCCGGATCTCGGCCTCCCAATGCGGCAGGTCGCGCGCGAGCGGCCAGGCCGCGACTTTCAGCATGTGCAGCAATGCTTGTTGCAGAAGCGATTCGCAGGCCCGAAGTTCGCTCCGTCCCACGCTCTCGACCTCTTCGGCAATGTTGGCCCAGTCGAGGTCGGCGTCGTTCACCCGCTCGCCTGCCGCAAGCCGGCGCAACAAAGCGCTCTGCCGCTCGGACCACGCCAGGATATCATCCTCGTACCCGCTCATGCCGCCCTGCTCCCTGGCGAGGAGATGATAGCATCAAGCGAGGGCATAGGCGGGAAGGCGCGGACCGGCGCGCGGCACCACGGTGCGCCTACCCAAGGGAGATCGCCATGTCTGGTTTCCGCTGCGTCACGATCACCACCGACGTTGCCGACCGGTTCCGTCGCGCTGACCGTGACGACCCGAGGCTCAGCCCCCATCCAGCGATGTAGTCCATTGCGTTCGTGCCCGAAGCCGATCGTGTTCGTTGCTGATGTGCTCGAACAACTCAAATTCTTCATCGGTCATAGAAGGGCAGCTTGCATCTTCATATCGTGAGCGGTCTGCTCGCCTGACATACGAGAGTAGCTCCGTGTCGGCATGCTCCGCTTCCTTTTTCACGAGTTCGACAATCTGGGACAACGGAAAGTCGCCGCCGAACTCCACCTCCGCGCTTGACGAAATCTGTTGGTCGAAAAGCGCCCGCCAGGCGCGTTTTAGGCCTACCGATCGGCGCTGGTAGCTGCCCAGTTCTCTTCTGGCGTTTTGAAGACGCAGTCGCAGGTAGGGGGCTCCTCTGCTAGTGCAAACCGTGACATGGCGGGTGAGAAACAGCGCTACGAGAGGCCGGTAGAGTTTAAGGAGCCGCTTCCGGTCGTGAGCAAGCGTCTGGCGACGTCGTTCAAAAAGGCGCGAGGCGCTCGCACCGACGAAATTACAGACCAGTAGGACCGCAGCCGCGGTAAGTGCCACCGGCACTGCCGACCTAAGGGACTCCGGCACCAACGCAAAAAACGGCGGCCAGAGCCAGATCGACAGAATGACAATGCAGAGACCTACCAGCAGCCACATGGGCATCGACTTGAGGGTGTCGAGCGCCTTCTGTGTCGCGGTTACACCGGCTGTAGCGTCCATCTCGGCTCCCCTTCGAGCGGTTCTCCCTACTCAGTTGCACAAGGGACCCCGCGAGATGCGTGCCTGGCGCCGCCGGTTAGGAGATCGATATACAGCCTTTGTAGCGTGTCGGCCTTCACGGACCGCAATCTAAGGGCCGACCAACGCCGTCCCACGCCACAGGTCGGCCTTCAGCACGGACGGCAACGCCAGACTATATCCGCTAGCAGAAGCGAAAGCTGACAAGCTAGCGCAAAGCAGCCTTCAGCGCCTCGCACACACGGCCAGCGTCGTCGTCGCTCAGATCGGGGTGAATCGGCAACGCGAGGGTACGCTCGGCCAGCGCGTCCGACACCGGCAGTTCGCTCCCGTCGTGGTGCGCCTGATAGGCCGGCTGGCGATGCAGGGGGCGCGGGTAGTAGATCGCGGTCGGCACGCCCGCTTGACGCAACGAAGCCTGCACGCGCGCGCGGTCGGCGCCCTCCGGCAACAGCACCGAGTAGATCGCCCAGGCGCTTTGAGACCCCGGCACGCGGGCCGGCACTTCCACCTTATCCCGGAGGCGATCGTCGTAGATCGCCGCTATGCGGGCGCGCGCGGCGATCTCGTCGGCGAACACGGTCAGCTTGGCGAGCAGCACGGCGGCCTGCATCGAATCCAGCCGGCCGTTAATCCCCGTCCGCAGCACCTCGTAGCGCGTCGTGCCCTCGCCGTGCGTGCGGAGGCTGCGATACAGGGCGGCGCGCTCGTCGCTGCCCGTGAACAACGCGCCGCCGTCGCCATAGGCCCCCAATGGTTTCGACGGAAAGAAGCTCGTCGCCGCGGCGTCCGCCCAGGTGCCGAGCGGGCGACCATGCAGCACGGCGCCGAAGCTCTGCGCCGCGTCGTCCAGGGTGAACAGCTCTTCGCGCTCGGCGATCGCGGTAAGGGCTGGCCAGTCGGCCGGATGGCCGAACAGATCGACGCCGATCAGCGCCGCGGGGCGCAGCGGGCCGGCGGCCTTCACGGCGGCGATGCGGCTTTCCAGGTGCGCGGGGTCGATCTGAAAGGTGCGCGGGTCCACGTCGACGAACACGGGCGTGGCGCCCAGCACGAGCGGCACCTCGGCGGTCGCCGTGTAGGTGAAGGCGGGCAGGAACACGGCGTCGCCCTGGCCGATTTCCTCGGCCATCAGCGCGATCTGCAGCGCGTCGGTGCCCGAGCTCACCGCCACGCAATGCCGCGCGCCGCAAAAGGCGGCGAGCTTGTCCTCGAGCTCGCCCACCTCCGGGCCGAGCACGAACTGGCAATGCGCGAGCACCGCGTCGAGCCGGCGGCGAAGTTCGGGCTCGATCCGCTTTTGCTGCGCCTTGAGGTCGAGGAAGGGGACGGGGGATAGGGACATGAGGCCGGTCTATGTCACGCCTTGCTCCCTCACCCAACCCTCTCCCTCGAGCGGGGGGGAGGGCCTTCGACTGCCTCTCCCCTGCAAGGGGAGCGGGCCGGGGTTGGAGGCCGCGGTTGCGGCGCCGTGGCCGGCGTGCTCGAACTCCGGCACCAGCCGGGCCAGCATGGCGAGCGCCAAGCCCTGCTGGCCGCTCCGACAGGCGACGGCAAGTTCATCGAGCGCCCGGCCCACGATGGCGGCATCGGCGGTGCGCGGCGTCGCCATCAAGAGACCGGGGAAACCGGTCGGCACGGGCGGCTCGCGGCCGTGGAACAACTCCTCGAACAGCTTCTCGCCCGGGCGCAGCCCGGTGAAGCGGATCGCGACGTCCTGATCGGGGCGCAAGCCGGCGAGACGGATCATCTGCCGCGCCAGATCGACGATCTTCACCGGCTCGCCCATGTCGAGCACAAAGATGCCGCCATCGCCGCCGGACGGCAGGCCAGCGTTCCCGGTGCCGAGCACGCTCGCCTGCAGCACGAGGCCGACCGCTTCGCGCACCGTCATGAAATAGCGCTGCATGTCCGGATGCGTGACGGTGAGCGGCCCGCCACGCTCGAGCTGGCGCTGGAACAAGGGCACCACCGAGCCCGTGCTGCCGAGCACGTTGCCGAACCGGACGGTGACGCACCGCATGGCGGCGCCCCAGGCGCGCGCCTGGACGTCGTGCGCGTGCGCGCGCCCCTGAAAATCGTGCGCTTGCGGGCGCGCCTCCACGTCGAGCGCCTGGCAATACATCTCGGCCAGCCGCTTGGAGGCACCCATCACGCTGGTCGGGTTGACCGCCTTGTCCGTGGAGATCAGCACCATCGCCGCCGCGCCGCCGGCGCGCGCCGCGTCGGCCCCGTGCCGGGTGGCGACCGCGTTGGTGCGCCGCCC
>CAXUIE010000159.1:0-7497 GCA_964250825.1 uncultured Acidisphaera sp.
GCCTTGACGTGCGGCTGTTTCGTCCCGCCGACGTCCCGCGGACCGAGATCGCCTTCCCGTCCGTCCGATGGGCGCTTGATGCTTGGGAGCGGGCGGGCAGCGCGGCGCTCGGTGCGCCGGAGGGCAACCCCGAGGGGGACAAGAGAGGCGTGCGGGGATTGGCGGAGGGGAATCGCGGCGGACTATGAGCATCAGCCGAAGCGTGGCACTTGCGATTGCGGTTGCGAGCCTCGGGCTAGGTGGCGCTGGCCCGCAACGTGCGGCCACGCCGCTGGTCATCCCGCAATACGGAGACGACTTTCCGATCTCACCCATCCCGCCCGCTTCGACGTTCGGCTATGAAGCCGCGCCGGTGCCGAACGGATCGCTCAGCGCCCCGCAGCAGCCGACAACAACCGGGCCCAAGATCCAGCCGCGCTTCTTCAATCAACGAAGTTTCAACGGCGGGCAAGGCTACGTCCCCGGCTCCACGATCGAGAGTCAGCAGGAGCAGCGCCAGCAGCCCGTGCCGGGGCTCAACCTCAACGTCCCTCTTCAATAACCGCATCCTCCGGCGAGATGTCGAGGGAGGAAGCCGTGCGTCACAGTCCGCGGCCACAATTGCTCACGATCTCTGCGCCCCAATGTAGCCGGATAGATCGAAGGCGATGAGGGACCGCGGTTTCGGCGACGTTCGTCGGGGTTAGCCCGCAGCGGTCAAACGGCACGAAGCCGGGGTGAGCGGCCCATCAAAGCTTGCGAAACTTCTGCAAGCAGCGGATTTTCGCCGGGCGTTTGGTGTCCGGGAACGTGGTCGACCAATTGGTCCACGCGACCTCGCCCACGTAGATGTCTCCACGCCCATCAACCGCGATGCCGTGCGGCGCTAGAAAGTGCCCGGCGTCGAGGCTCGCTTGCAGGCCGCCAATGCGCGCGATGCGCTTGCCAGTGTTATCCACAATGGTGAGCCGCGGCCCGAGGTTCGGCACGTCACGGTTGACCGGCATCCCCGGTCCGAGCTCCCCGATATAGCACACCGGGCACTTGCCCGGCGGCATGTAGAGTCCGCACGGCCGGTGAAGATTGTTCCACTGCGCCTCGTAGCGGCCATTGCCGTCGAACACCTGCACGCGGTGATTCTCGCGGTCGGCCACATACACCCAGCCATCCGCGTCGCATGTGATGTTGTGGACGATGTTAAACTCGCCCGGGTCGGAGCCTGGGCCGCCCCACGAAGTGAGCAGCCGTCCGTCCGGCGAGAAACGATGCACGCGCGCATTGCCGTAGCCATCTGAAACGTAAACGTCCCCGTTCGGCGCCATGGCGGTGTGAGTGCAGCGGTGGAACGGCTCGCCGCTCATATAGGGCGCGGGTTTGCCGGGGATGCCCAGGGTGAGCAGCAGCCGACCCTCCGGCGTGCATTGCTTCACCGAGTGGTCCCCGTCATCGGTCAGCCACAGCGTCCCGTCGGGCGCCACGTGTATCCCGTGCGCGCGAGGGAACATCCCCTCGCCCCAGGCGCGGAGGAAGTTGCCGTCGCGATCGAGTACGATCATCGGGTGCTCGCCGCGATTGAACACGTACACGTTGTCGCTGGCGTCGACGCCGACCGCGCCGACCTCCTTGAACGACCATCCCGGCGGCAGCCTGGCCCAGTTCTCCACCGGCTCGTAACGATAGTCGCCGCTGCCGAGCGCGACGGCGGCCGCAACGCTTGCTGACATGGTTTCCTCGACGCTTGCTCCCTCGCAAGCTTCACACGAAGCGGCACCCGCGCCTATCCGTCCCGCGCGGCCCAGCTTGCTCCGCCCCCGCGCGGCGCGTAACGATGACGGCCAAATCCTGCAGGAGGCCGCCATGAAACTCGCCAGTTACCGCCGTGCGGACGGAACTGACAGCTGGGGCGTGGTGGTCGGATCCGGCATCGTCGATTGCGGCATCGAAGCCGAAAGCCTGCGACAGGCGCTCACCAAGCTGGACACGATCAAGTTCGCCAACCAGGAACAGCCGGACGTGCGGCTCGACGAGGTCCAGCTGCTGCCGCCCATTCCCGATCCGGAGAAAATCCTCTGCGTCGGCCTCAACTACACGAGCCACATCAAGGAAGGTGGCCGCGAGCCGCCCGAGAAGCCGATCATTTTCGTCCGTTTCCCCAATAGCCAGGTCGGCCACGGCCAGCCCTTGATCGCGCCCAACGTTTCCGAGACGTTCGACTACGAGGGCGAGCTTGCCGTCGTCATCGGCAAGAGCTGCCGGCACGTCGCGAAGGCTGACTGGCAGAGCGTGGTCGCCGGCTACGCCTGTTACAATGACGGCTCCATCCGTGACTGGCAGCGCCATTCCGGCCAGTTCACCCCGGGCAAGAACTTCTACCAATCCGGCGCCTTCGGTCCCTATCTCGTCACCGCCGACGAGGTTCCCGATATTCGCCAAAGCACCTTGTTGTGCCGGGTCAACGGCGAGGAGCGCCAGCGCGCGCCAATCAGCGATCTCTGCTTCGACATCCCGACCTTGATCGAATACTGCTCCACGTTCACCCGACTCGAGCCGGGCGACGTGATCGTGACCGGCACCACCGGCGGCGTCGGCGCCTATTTCAAGCCACCGAAATGGCTCAAGCCGGGCGACACGGTGGAGGTGGAGGTCACGGGGGTTGGCCTGCTGCGCAACCCGGTGATCGCCGAAGGCTGAACTCTCGCGTCCTGCCGCCGCTTATGCCGTGGCAGCGAAGCGGAGAAGGGGATGGACGGGCAGGAACACGCGGTCGCGAGGTTCGACGAACTGGCCGACGGCGTCATGCGCAAGGTGGAGGTGGACGGCACGGCGATCCTGCTGGTCCGTCGCGGCGAGACGATCCTCGCCATCGGCGCGACGTGCCCCCACGCCGGGGGCGACCTGTCACAGGGCGCGCTGTGCGGCGATCGGGTGGTTTGCCCGTGGCACAAGGCGATGTTCTCCATCAGCACCGGGGCATTGCTCGACCCGCCGGCGGTCGACCCTCTGCCGCGCTACGACGTCCGCACGGCTGACGGCCAGGTGTTCGTCAGTTTGCCGGGCGAGCCACCGAAGCCGAGCGAGCGGCGCGCCCCTGACGCGCGCTGCTTCGTGATCATCGGCGCAGGCGCCGCCGGCGCCGTGGCCGCGCAGACCTTGCGCGAGGAAGGGTTTGGCGGCCGCATCGTCATGCTCGACCGCGCCAACCGCGTGCCGTATGACCGGACCGTTCTGAGCAAGTACTTCCTGTCGGGAGAGAAAGGCGGGGAAAAGTCACCGCTGCAGGCGCAATCCTTCTACCGGGCGCAGGGCATTGAGCGCGTCACGGCGGACGTGACCGCGCTCGATGTCAGCACCGGGCGCGTCACCTGCGCCGACGGCTCACGGTTCGACTACGACGCCGCGCTCCTCGCCCCCGGCGCCGACCCAGTGCCCGCACCCGCGAACGGCAGCCAGTTCGACAACGTGCTGCTGCTGCGCAATCGCGCCGATGCCGACCGCCTCGTGGCCGCCGCCGAGCGCAGCCAACGCGCGGTGGTGGTTGGCGCGGGATTCATTGGCATGGAGGTGGCCGCCAGCCTACGGGAACGTGGGCTCGAGGTGATCGTCGTGGCGCCGCAAACGGAGCCGTTCGAGAAACAGGTCGGCGCGGAAATCGGCGCGGTGTTCCGCCGCCTGCACGAGAAGAACGGCGTCGCGTTCCGCATGGGCCGCGAAGTCGCATCGTTTGACGGCGAAGGAAGCGCGCGGGCCGTCCGGCTCGACGACGGTTCGGTGCTCGAGGCGGATTTGTTCGTTTCCGGCCTCGGCGTGAAGCCCGCGACGGACTTCGTGCAGGGCGTCACCCGTCACGAGGACGGCGGCCTCGAAGTGGACGCGGAGCTCCGCGTCGCCCCAGCGCTTTACGTCGCGGGCGACAGCGCCGCGTTTCCGTTGCGCGGGAACGGCCCGCGCATTCGCGTCGAGCATTGGCGCGTGGCCGAGCAGCAGGGCCGGCTCGCCGCCCGCAACATGCTTGGCCAGGGACTTCGATACGATGCCGTCCCGGTGTTCTGGACCATTCAGTATCTCAAGCGCCTCGACTACGTCGGCCACGCGGCGAGTTGGGAAAACGTCGTGGTCCACGGCGACCTCGGCAAGCCCGAGTTCATCGCCTATTACGTCCAGCAAGGGCGCGTAGCCGCCGCGATCGGCTGGGACCGGGACGCCGACACCGCGGCCCTGGTCGCGCTGATGACCGACCGCCGCGACTGGACGCCGGACGAACTCGGCCCCTCGCCGTCGAAGCTGCTCAGTCGGTGACCCTCGTTATGTTGCTGTCCAGCTCTGATACGAACCGATGCCAAAGCTGAACAGAAAAGAGATCCAAGACGCCGCGCGGGCCGTGCTGGAGCGCGAGAGGGGTGTATTCGCTGGGTGCAGTTGCTTAAAGCCGTCGAGGCTGATGCTCCGGAGACACCCCATAACAGTATCCATGGCGCGATACATGCGCTGCTCAACAGTGCCGAGGATATCGTCAAGGTCGCTCGTGGCACTTACCAGCTGGCAAAGTATCAGGACCAGGTTACCGTCGGTTTTAAACACGGAGATATTGAACCCGTAGAGTCTGCGGTCCAGGTCGAGACAGCAGGGCATGTCAAAATCACGTTGCTGGAGTCGGACTTCTACGAGAGTTTTGCGCACTGGCTTGAGGAGACGGCGGAAGAAGCAACTGTCGCTGCCGCGATCGGGGGCAACCTGCTGAAGCAGAAATGGGGAACCCCCGATGTGATCGGGGTACTGCGCCCGCAGGCGCAGGATATCATCAAGTTCGATACCCAGATTATCTCAGCCGAGATCAAGATCGATCCAGCCCAGCCTGTAATCGCGTTCGGGCAGGCCGTTGCTTACAGGTTGTTCTCCCACAAGAGCTTCATCGCTGTGCCCAACACGACTAGCGAGGACGATTTGGCGCGCCTGAAGGCATTGTGCAGCATTCACGGTGTGGGGCTGGTCACCTTCACCCTGGACAAAGAGGTCCCGGGCTACATTACCCTTCTCCCCGCACAGCAGGCGAGCCCGGACATGTTCTACGTGAATCAGATGGCCCGCCGATTGCTCGACGTCTCGAAGCCGCTTTTCAAGAAGCTCTTCCCGTAGTGAACCGTTTCGCCGTGCGCACGTTACGGCAACCTGCTATACTTCGGTTACGCTAGCAGCTGGGTGAAGGCGTCCTTGGGCGTGATTGTGAGCGCCAGTCGGATAACGGCGAGGCTGGAGAAAGAGCAAAATATGACAACACTGGTGATCGGCGGCACCGGCTTCATCGGCTACAGGCTCATTCGCCTGCTCGTGTCGCGCGGCGTATCTGTCGTCTGCATGGACATCAATCCCGCGGCCCACTCCTTCGCCGATCTCGGCGATGCCGTCCGGATAGTCCGCGGCGACGTGACGCAATTCGACGACACCATGGCGGCTTTCGCATCCGCCAAGCCGTCGCGCGCGATCAATCTCTCCTACATGCTGGGCGACCATCCGCCTCATGCGGCCCTCAAGCTCAACGTGCTCGGCATGGATAACTGCTTCGAGGCCGCGCGCCTCTCAGGCGTGAACCGGGTTGTCTACGCCAGTTCGCTCGCGGTCAACGGGCGCCAACTCCATTTCGGCGAGCGCGCCGTCACCGAGGACGATCTCCGTTACGGCGACTACCAGTATGCCGTGCACAAGATCTTCAACGAATGGCAAGCCCAGGACTACAGCGACAAATATGACATGGTGATCACCGGCGTGAGGCCGGCGAACGTCACCGGGCCGGACAAGGTGCGCGGCTCGGTCGACCACGTGAACATCATCACCGAGCCGGCACGTGGCAAGCCGGTCAATTTTCCATACGGGGACGCGATGCGTTGCCCGATCCACGTGGAGGATGTCGCCGAGGTGTTCGCCCGCGTGCTGATGGCGGACGCCCCGAAACACGCCGTCTATAACACCGGCGGCACCTCGATCAGCCTCAGCGACCTCGGCGAACTGGTGCGCGAGTTCCTGCCCGATGCCCAGATCAGCTTCCAGCACAGCACGGGAGGCAAGGAGACTTCCGGCAACCACGTAATCGACAATAGCCGGCTCGTGCAGGAGTTCGGCGTGCAGTATCGGCCGTATCGCGAGCGCGTGCTGCAAATCATCAACGAGGTGCGCCGACAGGAAGGGCTGCCCGCCGTGGGCTGAGCGGCTTCCGGACGGACTACGATGACGCCGTGGCGCGGGCCGCGGGCCTGGTCACGAGCGCGACAAGCGCCGTGGTCAGAAGGTTAAGCGTCAAGGCGACGATTCCCACGTTAAGGTCTTGCAAAACTTCCGGCAGAGCGGGGAACAGGCCACCGATGGTCGCGCCGGTCACGCTCAGGATCGCGACCGTGACCACGCCGACCAGGATGCCGGCGATGGCCGACGAGCTCGACAGCGGGTTGCGCGCCGACAGGCTCGCGACCAGCGCCGGGAACAACTGGGTGACGAAGCTGTATCCCATCAACAGCAGGGAGACGATCGTCTCGCCTCCCTGCAGCGTGAAGAACACGGCGACCAGCGCCACCACGGGAACCATCAAGCGCGCGACCTGGCCGATATGCGCGTCATCCGCCGCACGGCGCAGCATCCGATACAGGTTGTTGGCGAGCAGGGTGGCGGCCGCGAGCAGGATCATGGAGCCGGGGACGAGCGCCGTCAGCACGCCGGCGGCACCGATCACGCCCACAAACCAGGGGTCGAACGCCTTGAGCGACAGGCGGAACAGCGAGAGATCGATGTCCGGGCCGGTGAGGCCGGGCACTTGCAGGATCGCCGCGAACCCGACGAAGAACACGAACAACAGGACGAGCTGGTAGATTGGCAGCAGGATGGCGTTCTGCCGGAACACGCGCGAGGACCGCGCCGTGTAGATCGACGCAAAGCTGTGCGGCCACATGTAGAAGCCGAGCGCGGTCAATAGCACCGTGCTGTCGAACCAGGCCAAGCTCTTCCCCCTGGCCGGCAGAGCAAGGAAGCCGGGCTTGGCTTGTTCGATGGCGGCGAACATCGGCGCGAGGCCGCCATAAAAGTGGGTCGGCAAGTAGAGGCCGAGGAACACGACCATGCACAGGATCGACACGTCCTTGAGCGCGGCGGTCCAAGCCGAGCCGTGCACGCCCGAAACGACCACATAGATCGTCACTACGCCAGCGCCGATCCAAACGGCCGCGGTCTGCGACAGAGCGCCGTAGGACGCGGTCGCGACGATGATGCCGAGGCCTTTGAACTGCAGCACGAGATACGGGATCAGCGCCACGACGCCCACCACGGCGACCAAGGCGCCGAGGGCGGGGCTGTCGTATTTCGCAGCGAAGAAGTCGGGTTGCGAGATCAGGTTCTCGCGTTTCGCGTAGCGCCAGATCGGCGGCAGCAGCCAATAGGACAGGATGAAAGCGAGCGCGCCGTAGCCCAGGATGTACAGCGCGGGGCCACCCTTGCCGTACGCCCAGCCGCTGCCGCCGAGGAAGGTGAACGTTGTGT
>CAXUIE010000160.1:0-7490 GCA_964250825.1 uncultured Acidisphaera sp.
GGGGCGCGCGGACGCTCCGCGTCGAACGCGGCCGGGATCAGCGCGTCGGCTTCCGGGTTCCAGACCGTCTCGTCGATGCCGTTCAGGATGCCGTGCAGAACGTTCGACCGGGTCCGGAGCAGCCCGTCGAGGCCCATGCCGCCCTCTCGTGTGCGGATCTCCCCGGCGTAGCTCGGGGAGACGGTGGTCACGCGGTCGGCCAGACGCAGCCCTGCTTTCAGGAATCCGAGGCCGCCGTAATACTCGACGCCCTCGACCGAGAACGCCCGCGCCGGCAGCCCGAGGGCCGGGAACAGGGCAGAGGAGAACTGCCCCTGGAACGCCAGGTTGTGGACGGTCATCACCGTGCCGGGCCGGGGCCCGCCCTGGTAATGCAGATAGGCGGGAACCAATCCCGCCTGCCAGTCATGCGCGTGAACCACCGCCGGCGAGAAGCCCGGCACGACGCCGTTGCCCACGTGACGGGCGACGGCCGCCAGGGCGGCGAAGCGGATCGAATTGTCCGGCCAATCGGCGCCATCCGGCGCGAGATAGGGATTGCCGGGGCGGTCGTAGAAGTGCGGGGCGTCGAGTGCCAACAGCCGCAACCCGCCCACCTCGGCCTGCAACAGCCGACCCGTTGCGCCGAACAGGTTCCGGTAGGTCGCGACGGTGGGCGCGCCCGCCAACGCCTCCATCACGGCGGGATAGCCCGGAACCAAGGTCGTGGTCGCGACCCCGAGCCGGTCGAGTGCTAACGGCAGCGCGCCCACCACGTCGGCGAGCCCGCCGGTCTTGACGAGCGGATAGATCTCGGATGCGACGGCGAGAACCTGCACCGTTCAGGCGTCGAGCCTGTCGATCATCGGTTGCGTGATCAGGCAGACGCCCTTGCCGGTGCGGCGGAACCGCTCGGCGTCGACCTCCGGTTCCTCGCCCACCACGAGGCCTTGCGGGATGCGCACGCCTTTGTCCACGACGACGTTGGTGAGCCGGGCCGAGCGGCCGATGTTGACATCCGGCAGGATCACCGCGTTCGTCAGACGCGAATACGAATGCGCGCGCACGCCGGTGAACAGGAGCGAGCGGCAGATCGTGGCGCCGGAAACGATGCAGCCGCCCGAGACGAGCGACGACACCGCCGAGCCGCGCCGGTTGCCGTCATCGTGCACGAACTTGGCAGGTGGCGTGATCTCGGCGTAGGTCCAGATCGGCCAGTCACGGTTATACAGGTCGAGGGCGGGAATGATGTCGGTGAGATCGATGTTGGCTTCCCAGTAGGCGTCCACCGTCCCAACATCGCGCCAGTAGGAATCAACTTCGGCATGCGAGCGCACGCACGATTTGGAGAATCGGTGCGCCACCGCCTTGCCGTGCTTGACCAGATGCGGAATGATGTCGCGGCCGAAGTCGCGCGCCGAGTCCGGGTTCGCGGCGTCCCGCTTCAACTCTTCGATCAAGAAGCGCGTGGCAAAAACGTAGATCCCCATGCTGGCAAGCGCCATGTCCGGGCGGTCCGGCATCGGCGGCGGGTCGGCCGGTTTTTCAATGAACGCGATGATCCGGTCCGTCGCGTCCACGTGCATGACGCCGAAGCCGGTCGCGTCCATGCGCGGCACCTCGATGCAGCCGACCGTCACGTCGGCGCGCTGGTCGACGTGCTGCTGCAGCATCTGCTCGTAGTCCATTTTGTAGATGTGATCCCCGGCGAGCACGACGATGAACTCGGGGGCGTAATCCTCGATGATGTCGATGTTCTGATACACGGCGTCGGCCGTCCCGGCGTACCAATCGCCGCCGTCGACCCGCTGGCTCGCCGGCAGGATGTCGAACGTCTCGTTGCGCTCGGGGCGGAAGAAGTTCCAGCCCCGCTGAAGATGGCGGATCAGGCTGTGCGCCTTGTACTGCGTCGCGACGCCGATCCGGCGGATGCCGGAATTCAGCGCGTTGGACAGCGCGAAGTCGATGATGCGCGACTTGCCGCCAAAATACACGGCGGGCTTGGCGCGCCGGTCGGTGAGCTCCTCGAGCCGGGTGCCGCGGCCGCCCGCCAGGACGTAAGCCATCGACGACCGGGCGAGCGGGGCGCTGAGGGTCGGTTTCGGCGACATGCTGCGATTATCCCCCCCGTTTCTGCCGGCCAGTTCCGTCCCGCGCCGCTTTGGCGATCATGCCCCCGGCCAGGTCGGTACGTGCCATAGCTCCCGAGCATAATCACGAATGCAGCGGTCTGACGAGAACCAGCCGACGCGCGCGGTGTTGCGGATGGCGGACCGCCGCCAAGCCGCTTGGTCGCGCCATAGTAGGTCAACCTTGCGCTGCGTTTCGAAATACGAGCCGAAATCGGCGCAAACGAGGAAGCGGTCGTGATGGCGGAGCGTGTGGGCGAGCCCGTGGTATCGCCCGCGCTCGTCTGGCGAAAACACCCCGGCTTCGAGCGCCAGCAACGCTTCGGCCAGTGCCGCGCTGTTGGCGATGGCGTCGCCCGCATCGCCACCGCCCGCTTGACGCAGACCGGCCTCGGCCGCGTGCAAACCGAATATGAAGATGTTCTCCGCTCCAACATGGTCACGGATTTCGATGTTGGCGCCGTCCAGGGTGCCGATGGTCAGCGCGCCGTTGAGGGCGAGCTTCATGTTGCCGGTGCCCGAGGCTTCCATCCCGGCCGTCGATATCTGCTCGGATAGATCGGCAGCCGGAATAATTATCTCGGCCAGGCTCACGCAGTAATTGGGCAGGAACACGACCTTGAGCCGGTCGCCCACCGTTGGGTCGGCGTTGATGACGCGCGCCACGTCGTGCGCGAGCTTGATGATGAGCTTGGCCTGCTGATAACCGGCCGCAGCCTTGCCGCCGAAAATCTTCACGCGCGGGATCCACTCGCGCATCGGGTAGGAGCGGATCTCGTCGTAGAGCGCGATCGTTTCGAGTATATTGAGCAGCTGGCGCTTGTACTCGTGAACGCGCTTGATCTGGACATCGAACAGCGCGGCCGGGTCGACCGTGATCTCCAGCTCGTCGCCGATCAGCTTGGCGAGTGCGGCCTTGTTGGCGAGCTTCACCGCGGCGAAGCGTTCCTGGAAGGCTCCGTCCTCGGCGAGCGGGTCCAACGCCTCGAGCGCCGCTTCGTCATCAAGCACGCGTGGGCCGACGGCATCGACGAGCAAGCTGGTCAAGGCCGGGTTCGCCTGATGCAGCCAGCGGCGAAAGGTGATGCCGTTCGTCTTGTTGACGATGCGCTCAGGGAACAGCTTGTGCAGATCGCGGAACACCGTCTCGCGCATCAACCCCGTATGCAGCGCCGAGACGCCGTTGACCCCATGCGATCCGATGAAGGCGAGATGCCCCATGCGAACGCTACGTCCGTGTTGCTCGTCGATTAGGGAGACGCTGGACAGCAGCCTGTCGTCCTCCGGATGCTGCGCCCGCACCTGCGTGAGATGACGCGCGTTGATCAAGTAGATGATCTGCATGTGGCGCGGCAGCAGCCGGTCCAGCAGCGACACCGGCCAGCGCTCCAGCGCTTCCGGCAGCAAGGTGTGGTTGGTGTAGCAGAACGTGCCCTGGGTAATGCGCCACGCCTCGTCCCAGCCCAGCCGATGCTGGTCGACGAGGATGCGCATCAGCTCGGCAACCCCGATCGCCGGGTGGGTGTCGTTGAGCTGGATCGCCGCCTTGCTTGAGAGCTCGCTGATGTCGTGGAACAGCCGGAGGTGGCGGCGGACGAGGTCTTGCAGGGAGGCGGAGGCGAAGAAGAACTCCTGCCGGAGCCGCAACTCCCGGCCGGCCGGCGTCGCGTCGCCCGGATAAAGCACCTTGGTGATCGCCTCGGCCCGCACCCGGGCGGTGAGCGCGCCGACGTGGTCGCCGAGATTGAACGCGTCCAAGCGCAACGGGTCCGGCGGCCGGGCGGACCAAAGGCGCAGCGTGTTGACCCGCCGCCCGCGCCAGCCCACCACGGGGGTGTCGAACGCGACCGCTTCGACGATCTCGGCCGGCCGCCAAACGTGGCCGACGGTGCCGTCGGCTCCGCGCACCTCCTCGACCGAGCCGCCAAAGCCGATGTCGTAATATAATTCCGGCCGCTCGAACTGCCACGGGTTGCCGAACGACAGCCACTCCTCCGGGTATTCCTGCTGCCAGCCGCCCTTGATCACCTGCTGGAACAAGCCGTGATCGTAGCGGATGCCGTAGCCGTGCGCGGGCACGTCGATCGAGGCCATGCTTTCCATGAAGCAGGCGGCGAGCCGGCCGAGGCCGCCATTTCCGAGTGCGGCGTCGGGCTCGAGCTTGCGCAGCACGTCGAGATCGACCCCGAGCGAGGCGAGCGCCGCCCGGGTGGTTTCCGTCAGGCCGAGGTTGTTCAGCACGTCGAACAGCAGTCGGCCGATCAGGAACTCGAGCGACAGATAATAGACGCGCTTGGCCCCGACTTGGTTGGATTGGTCGGTGCTGGCCATCCATCGGTCCACGACCCGGTCCCGCGCCGCGAGTGCGGTGGCGATGAACCAGTCCCGCTCCGTCGCCACCACGCGCGCCTTGCCCATCTGATACGTCAGCTTGTCGAGGATGCTGGCGCGCAGGGAGGCGACATCGTCCTTGCGGCCCGCCTCCCCCGCCGCCGCTGTCGCGATGTCGCCGTGGTTCGATTCGGTTTGCAAATCCACCGGCACGCCCTTTCAGACAACCACCATCCGGTCGGACGGTGAACACGGTCATAACGGCCCCTCGACGCGGATCGCAAGAACGCTTTGCCGCCATTGCCGACGGTTGGCGGGTCCGAGCGGGGTCGAGCAGCCCATAGCAAGCGGCTATTTGTTTGTGGCATCACGGTGCCAATCCGCTTTGGAGGCGGGCCGGTCCAACACTTGGGTGCGACGATCTGACTGGGAGCGAACTGACTGTCGGCGCCGACCTGATCGCCGTCCTGGTGGCCGTCACCGGGGGCGAGCCTCTGGTGCTGACCGTTGCCCAAGGTCGCGCGCTGCCCTCCGGCGCATTCGAGTCAGGCCACCGCTCGCTGCAATCGGGACTGCGCGCCTGGGTTGAACAACGGACGCATCATCCTCTCGGATATGTCGAGCAACTCTACACTTTCGCCGATCGCGACCGGACGGAGGGGGCTGGTCGGGTGATCTCGGTCAGCTATCTCGCGCTGACGCGTCAGGTGTGGTCCGCCGAGGGCGACGCCCGATGGCAGGGGTGGTACCGATACTTTCCCTGGGAGGATCACCGGTCGGGCGTTCCCCATATGTGCGAGCAACTGATCGCGCCGGGCTTGGCTGCATGGGCGAAGGCGGCCTCGACACCGGCCGCGCGTCGCGAGCGCCGGCAGCGCGCCGCCATGAACTTCGGCCTCGTCGGGCAGGGCTGGAACGAGGAGCTCGTGCTCCAGCGCTACGAGCTGCTTTATGAGGCCGCCCTGGTTTCCGAGGGCCGCCGTCGCGCCGACCCGTCCTGCGCATCGCCCCTGCTTGGCGAGCCGATGCTGCACGACCACCGACGCATCCTCGCGACCGGAATCGCCCGGCTGCGGGCGAAGATCAAGTACCGGCCGGTCGTTTTTGAGTTGATGCCCCGGAGCTTCACGTTGCTACAGCTGCAGCAATGCGTCGAAGCGCTGGCCGGCCAGCCTTTGCACAAGCAGAATTTTCGGCGCTTGATCGAGCAGCAGCAATTGGTGGAGGAAACCGGGCAGATCGCCAGCGGGACCAGCGGCCGTCCCGCCAAGCTGTTCCGCTTCCGCCGCGCGATCCAGCAGGAGCGAGCCTTCGCCGGCACCAAGCTGCCCGTGACGCGCGCCACTTGACATCAGCCCGGCTTATGCTCACTCATAGCATATAGCGGGCGCGACGCCGGCTTTTTTTGGTGCCGCCCAATGCTCAAATAGAGCATAAAGGAGCGTTGTCATGTTGTCCGGAGCCGCCCTCCGCACGGCTGATCTTTACGAGCGCGTCCGCGGGTTCGTCCCGCCGATGGAATGGCCCGCCATCGCCGACGACGTGGAAGCGATTCTGGCGTTGAAACGGGCGCGCAATGCGGTGCTGCTGGCGCACAACTATCAAACGCCCGAGATCTTTCACTGCGTGGCCGACATCGTGGGTGACAGCCTAGCACTCGCGCGGGAAGCGATGCGGGCCGACGCCGACGTCATCGTGCTCGCCGGGGTGCATTTCATGGCGGAAACCGCCAAGCTGCTGAACCCGTCGAAGACCGTGCTGATCCCCGACACGCGCGCGGGATGCTCGCTCGCGGAGTCGATCACCGCCGCCGACGTGCGGCTGCTGCGGTCGCGCTACCCTGGCGTGCCAGTCGTCACGTATGTCAACACATCGGCGGCGGTGAAGGCGGAGAGCGACATCTGCTGCACGTCCGGCAACGCGCGGAAGATCGTGGAGTCCCTCGGCGTCGAGCGCGTCATCATGCTGCCCGACGAATACCTCGCGCGGAACATCGCCGCGCAGACCGACGTGGAGATCATCGCCTGGACCGGGCATTGCGAGGTGCACGAGCGGTTCACGGCCGCCGAGGTGCGCCAGTTGCGCGCGGAGAATCCCGGCCTGGTCGTGCTCGCGCATCCCGAGTGCCCGCCCGAGGTGGTGGCGGAGGCGGACTTCGCCGGCTCGACCGCGGCGATGGCCGACTACGTGGGGCAGCGCAAGCCGCCCCGCGTGCTGCTGCTAACCGAGTGCTCGATGAGCGACAACGTCGCCATCCAGCACCAGGATGTCTCGTTCGTGCGGCCCTGCAATCTATGCCCGCACATGAAGCGCATCACGCTCGGCAACATCCGCGTCGCGTTGGAGACCATGCGGCACGAGGTGACGATTGAGCCCACCGTCGCGGCGCGCGCGCGCCGGGCGGGCGCGCGCAGGCTGGAGGTGTGAGGTGGGCGCGCGCGCCACCCGGCCCGTTATCATCGGCGGCGGCCTCGCGGGACTTCTCGTCGCACTTCACATGGCGCCCGAGCCGGTCGTCGTGCTCAGCAAGGCGCCGCTTGGCGGGGAAGCGTCGAGCGCCTGGGCGCAGGGCGGCATCGCGGCGGCAATCGGCGCGGACGACAACCCCGACCTCCACCTCGCGGACACGTTGGCGGCCGGCAACGGCCTTGTCGACGCGGATATCGCCCGGCGGATCGTCGGGGGAGCGCCGGCTGCGATCGACGATCTGCGCCGGCGCGGCGTGCGGTTCGACGCCGGGCCGGACGGCTCGCCGTTGCTCGGGCGCGAGGCCGCGCATGGCCGCCGTCGCATCGTTCACGCCGGCGGCGATGCGACCGGTCGCGAAATCATGAGCGCCCTGTCGGCATCGGTGCGCGCCACGCCGTCAATCACGGTGCTCGAAGGCCTTGAGGCGCGGCGGCTGCTGACCGCGGACGGCGTTGTCGCGGGCGTTGGCGCCGCCGGTGATGGCTCGGCGAGGCTGCTGCCGACCGACCGGGTCGTGATCGCCACGGGCGGCCTCGGCGGCCTCTTTCTGCACACGACAAATCCGGGCGGCTCGCTCGGCCA
>CAXUIE010000161.1:0-7488 GCA_964250825.1 uncultured Acidisphaera sp.
GCCATCGTCCGTCTCTCCGTGGACCCGCGGTCCGTATCCTGTGGTTCGGTGTTACCAGCGATAATGGCTGAAGGCCTTGTTGGCCTCCGCCATCCGATGGGTGTCTTCGCGCTTCTTCACCGCCGAGCCGCGGTTGTTGACCGCGTCCAGCAGCTCATTCGAGAGCCGGTCTTCCATCGTGTGCTCGCCCCGCTTGCGCGCGGCGTCGATGAGCCAGCGGATCGCCAGCGCCTGGCGCCGCTCGGCCCGGACCTCGACGGGCACCTGGTAGGTGGCGCCGCCGACCCGGCGGGAGCGGACCTCCACGGCCGGCTTCACATTCTCCATCGCCTCATGGAACATGCGCACCGGGTCCGCCTGGGCGCCCCCTCGCCTGCGCAGCACATCGAGCGCCGAATAGACGATCCCCTCGGCGGCCGATTTCTTGCCGTCGTACATCAGCGCGTTCATGAAACGCGTGATGACGACGTCACCGAACTTCGCGTCCGGCAGGATCTCGCGCTTGACGGCGCGGCGGCGGCGGGACATCGGCGCGCCTCCTACTTCGGCCGCTTCGCGCCGTACAGCGAACGGCGCTGGCGGCGCTTGGCGATGCCCTGCGTGTCGAGCACGCCGCGCAGGATGTGGTAACGCACGCCGGGCAAGTCCTTCACGCGCCCGCCGCGGATCAGCACGCCCGAGTGTTCCTGGAGATTGTGCCCCTCGCCCGGAATGTAGCTCACCACCTCGTAGCCGTTGGTGAGCCGCACCTTGGCGACCTTGCGCAGCGCCGAGTTCGGCTTCTTCGGGGTGGTCGTGTACACGCGGGTGCACACGCCGCGCTTCTGCGGGCAGCCTTGCAGGGCCGGAACCGTGTTCCGGGTCTTCTGCGGCTCCCGTCCCTTGGCGATCAGCTGATTGATGGTCGGCATGACATCCCGTCTCGTCGCTGCGGTCGGCCGGCTTGCTGTCCGCGCGTCGCCGTCGTCCACGGGCGAAACCCGCGCCCATGGGGGAACTCCCCACGATTGCGGGTTGAGGTCATGCGTGCGGCCTGGGCCCCGGACTTGTCAGCGGAGCGGCGCCACACGCGATGGTGCCTGCGATACGACGGCCGCCCGAAAACGCCAGCGGGGTCGGCCGAGGCGCGGAAACTAGGGGCGCGCGCACCCCGAGTCAACCCGGTTCACGCGCCAAACCGACCTTCGCCGCGGCAAGCCCCGGACAGCATGAGGGCCGGTCGCGCGCGGGCGCGGCGGGCCCTCCAGTCCGCCCGAAGCGGCTACTCCGCGGCCTTCGCCTCGGTGATCTGCGCCGCGTTGCCCATGTGCAGCAGGCGCTGATCCCGCCCGGCGGCAATGGCGCGCAGGCGGTTCATGACCGCCCCCGTGCCGGCCGGGATCAGCCGTCCGACGATCACGTTCTCCTTCAGCCCGGTCAGCGAATCGACCTTGCCCGCCGTGGCGGCCTCGGTCAGCACCCGCGTCGTCTCCTGGAACGAAGCGGCGCTGATGAAGCTGTTGGTCTGCAAGCTGGCCTTGGTGATGCCCTGCAGAACCGGCATCGCGACCGCCGGGCGATCGTCGCGCCCGAGCTTGGCGATCACCGCGTCGAACTCCATCCGGTCCACCTGCTCGCCGGCCAGGAACGTCGTGTCGCCCGGATCGAGGATTTCGACCTTCTGCAGCATCTGGCGGACGATCACCTCGATGTGCTTGTCGTTGATCTTCACACCCTGCAGCCGATAGACGTCCTGGATCTCGTTGACCAGGTAGTCCGACAGCGCCTCCACGCCGAGCACCTTGAGGATGTCGTGCGGCACGCGCGGCCCATCGACCAGCGGGTCGCCCCGGCGGACGAAGTCGCCCTCCTGGACGGAGACGTGCTTGCCCTTCGGGATCAGGTAGTCGGTCTCCTCGCCGGTCTCGTCGTTCTTCACGATGATGCGGCGCTTGGCCTTGTAGTCCTTGCCGAACTCCACCCGGCCGTCGATCTCGGCGATGATCGCGTTGTCCTTCGGCTTGCGCGCCTCGAACAGCTCGGCCACCCGCGGCAGGCCGCCGGTGATGTCGCGCGTCTTGCTGCCCTCGCGCGGGATGCGCGCCAGCACGTCGCCCGCCGCCACCGTCGCCCCGTTGTCGACCGACAGGATCGAGTCCGGCGCCAGGAAGTAGCGCGCGTCGGCGCCGTTGGGCAGCCGCAGCACCTCGCCCGCCTCGTCCTTCAACTGCAAGCGCGAGCGGAGATCGACGCTTTTCGCACCCTGCTTGTAGTCGACGACCACCTTGGACGTGAGGCCGGTCACCTCGTCCATCCGCTCGACCAGGGTGACGCCCTCGAGCAGGTCGATATACTCCACCCGACCCGCTCGCTCCGTGATGATCGGCAAGGTGTACGGGTCCCATTCCGCGAGCTTCTGCAGGCGGGCGACCGTTTGCCCTTCCTCTGCCAGCAGCCGCGCCCCGTACGGCACGCGGAAGC
This sequence comes from uncultured Acidisphaera sp., assembly GCA_964250825.1. Lineage (GTDB taxonomy): Bacteria > Pseudomonadota > Alphaproteobacteria > Acetobacterales > Acetobacteraceae > CAVWQV01. Next base: position 2,461 of record CAXUIE010000161.1, read on the forward strand.
GCGCGCGCTCGCGTTCCTTGTCGTCAACCAGCACGATCTCGCAATTGCGCGACATCACCACGTTAACGCCCTGGCTGTTGAGCACCACGTTGCGATTCTTGATGGTGACAACGCCTTCGTGGCTCGCCTCCACGCTCGACTGCTCGGCACCGCGCTGCGCGGCACCACCGATGTGGAAGGTTCGCATGGTGAGCTGCGTGCCCGGCTCGCCGATCGACTGCGCGGCGATGACGCCCACCGCTTCGCCGATGTTGACCGGCGTGCCGCGCGCGAGATCGCGGCCGTAGCAATGGCCGCAAACGCCAACGCGGCTGTCGCAGGTCAGCACGGAGCGGATTTTCACCGTCTCCACCCCGGACCGCTCGATCAGCTCGGCCGTGTCCTCCTCGATCAACGAGTTGCCCGCCAGCAGCACCGAGTTGTTCGCGGGATCGAGCACGTCTTCGGCCGTGGTGCGGCCCAGGATGCGCTCCGACAGGCTCGCGACAACCTCGCCGCCGTCCATCACCGCGCGCACAGTCAGGCCGCGGTCGGTGCCGCAATCCTCCTCGACGATGATGCAGTCCTGCGCCACGTCAACGAGCCGGCGCGTCAGGTAACCCGAGTTCGCCGTCTTGAGCGCGGTGTCGGCTAAGCCCTTGCGCGCGCCGTGCGTCGAATTGAAGTATTCGAGCACCGACAAGCCTTCCTTGAAGTTCGCGATGATCGGCTGCTCAATGATCTCGCCCGATGGTTTGGCCATCAACCCGCGCATACCCGCAAGCTGGCGCATCTGCGCCGGCGAGCCGCGCGCGCCGGAGTGGCTCATCATCCACACCGCGTTGGTCGGACGGCCAGCCTCCTGCTTGCTGATCTCCTTCATCATCGCGCCCGCCACCTCGTCGGTGCAACGCGACCACGAGTCGACCACCTTGTTGTAGCGCTCGCCGGCGGTGATCAGGCCGTCCTGGTACTGCTGCTCGAACTCCTTCACCTCCGCCTGCGTGCTGCGGATCATTTCCTCTTTCTCGACCGGGATGATGAGGTCGTCCTTGCCGAACGAGATGCCCGCCTTGGCGGCCTGGCCGAAGCCAAGCCCCATCAGCCGGTCGGCGAAGATCACGCACTCCTTCTGCCCGCAATGCCGGTACACCGCGTCGATCACGTCCGAGACGTTCTTCTTGGTGAGCTGACGGTTGATTAGGCTGAACGGCACCTCGGGATGCTTCGGCAGGATCTGCGCAATCAGCATGCGACCGGGGGTGGTGACCAGCACCTCGCGGATCGGATTGCCGTTGTGATCCACGGTCTCGTAGCGCGCCCTGATCCGGTCGTGCAGCCCGACCGCCCGCGCGTCGAGCGCGTGCTCGATTTCGCCGATGGTCCCAAACGCCGGCGCGTCGTTGTCGGCCTTTTCGCGGAACTCGGGAGTTTCAAGCGAAAGATAGTAGAGCCCGAGCACGATGTCCTGGCTCGGCACGATGATCGGCTTGCCATTGGCCGGGCTCAGGATGTTGTTGGTCGACATCATGAGCACGCGCGCTTCGAGCTGCGCCTCGAGCGACAGCGGCACATGCACCGCCATCTGATCGCCATCGAAATCCGCGTTGAACGCCGTGCAAACCAGCGGATGCAGCTGGATCGCCTTGCCCTCGATCAGCACCGGCTCGAACGCCTGGATGCCGAGCCGGTGCAGGGTGGGCGCCCGGTTCAGCATCACCGGATGCTCGCGGATCACTTCCTCGAGGATGTCCCACACCTCGGGCCGCTCCTTTTCCACCATGCGCTTGGCGGCCTTGATCGTGGTGGCGTGGCCATACTTCTCGAGCTTCGCGTAGATAAACGGCTTAAACAGCTCAAGCGCCATCTTCTTCGGCAAGCCGCACTGGTGCAGCTTGAGCTCCGGCCCGACCACGATCACCGAGCGGCCCGAGTAATCGACGCGCTTGCCGAGCAGGTTCTGCCGGAACCGCCCCTGCTTGCCCTTCAGCATGTCGGACAGCGACTTCAACGGGCGCTTGTTGGCGCCCGTGATGGCGCGCCCACGCCGGCCATTGTCGAACAGCGCGTCGACGCTTTCCTGCAACATGCGCTTCTCGTTGCGCACGATGATGTCGGGCGCGCGCAGCTCGATCAGCCGCTTGAGGCGGTTGTTGCGGTTGATTACCCGGCGGTACAGGTCGTTGAGGTCGGAGGTGGCGAACCGGCCGCCGTCGAGCGGCACCAGCGGCCGCAGCTCGGGCGGAATCACCGGCACCACGTCGAGGATCATCCAAGACGGCCGCGCTCCTGATTCGCCGAACGCCTCCATCAGCTTGAGCCGCTTGACCAGCTTCTTGCGCTTGGCCTCGCTGGTCGTCTCCTTGAGATCGGCGCGCAGCTGCACCTTCTCCTCGTCGAGATCGATCAGGTTGAGCACCTTCTTGATCGCCTCGGCGCCAATGCCGACCTCGAACTGGTCGTCGCCGAACTCGTCCTGCTTGGCCATCAGCTGATCTTCCGTCAGCAGCTGATGCAGCTTCATGTCGGTGGTGCCCGGCTCCAGCACCACGTAGCTCTCGAAGTAGAGGATCTTCTCAAGCTCCTTGAGCGTGAGGTCGACCATGAGGCCGATCCGGCTGGGCAAGGACTTGAGGAACCAGATGTGCGCGACCGGGGAGGCAAGCTCGATGTGGCCCATCCGCTCGCGCCGCACCTTGGCGAGCGTCACCTCCACCCCGCACTTCTCGCAAATGATGCCGCGGAACTTCATCCGCTTGTACTTCCCGCACAGGCACTCGTAATCCTTGATCGGGCCGAAGATGCGGGCGCAAAACAACCCGTCCCGCTCCGGCTTGAAGGTGCGATAGTTGATCGTTTCGGGCTTCTTGATCTCGCCGTACGACCACGAGCGAATCTGTTCGGGCGAGGCCATCTGGATCTTGATCTGGTCGAAGGTCATGGCCGTGCCGGCCTGACCGAGAATCTTCATTAGCTCATTCATGCGTTTTTATTCCCCATTCGGGCTGGCCGGCTTACGCCTACAGCCGGGAACCGGACATCGAAGCCATTGTGGTCAAACGGCGCGACCGACCTCTCCACCGCGATGCTCGGCGACGGCCGGGGATCCACGGCTTCCTTCCTCGCCCCAACCGGAAAGCCGTGGCTGGTCGACCTTCGCCGACCACGGCCTCCGAACCACCACCGTCAAGCCGCCTTGCTGTCGAGGTCGACGTTGAGGCCGAGCGACTTCAACTCCTTGACCAACACGTTGAAGCTTTCGGGCACGCCCGCCTCGAAATTGTCCTGCTCGCGCACGATCGCCTCGTAGACCTTGGTGCGGCCCGACACGTCGTCGGACTTCACCGTCAGCATCTCCTGCAAGGTGTAGGCGGCGCCGTACGCTTCGAGCGCCCACACCTCCATCTCGCCGAAGCGCTGCCCGCCGAACTGCGCCTTGCCGCCCAGCGGCTGCTGGGTGACCAGGCTGTACGGCCCGATGGAGCGCGCGTGGATCTTGTCATCCACCAGATGGTGCAGCTTCAACATGTAGATGTAGCCGACCGTCACCTTGCGCTCGAACGCCTCGCCCGTGCGACCGTCCGTCAGCACGACCTGGCCGGATGTCGCCAGCCCTGCCTTGTCCAACATTCCTTCGATGTCCGACATGCGCGCGCCGTCGAACACCGGCGTTGCGATCGGGATGCCCTTTCGCAGGTTGTCGCACAGCTCCATCAACGGCTCGGTATCGAGGTCGGCGATATCGGCCTTGAACACCTCCTCGCCGTAGACGTCGCGGAGTTGGTCGAGCAGCGCCTCGCGTTGCGCGCCCGTGCGGCGATACTCCTCGACCAGTTCGCCAACTTGCCGGCCGAGCTGCGCGCACGCCCAGCCAAGATGGGTTTCCAGGATCTGCCCCACGTTCATCCGGCTCGGCACGCCGAGCGGGTTGAGCACGAGATCGACGGGCGTGCCGTCCTCGAGGAACGGCATGTCCTCGACGGGCGTCACGCGCGACACGACACCCTTGTTGCCGTGACGCCCGGCCATCTTGTCGCCGGGCTGCAGCTTGCGCTTCACCGCGATGAACACCTTGACCATCTTCATCACGCCGGGCGGCAGCTCGTCGCCGCGCTGCAGCTTCTCGACCTTGCTGTCGAACCGGGCCTGCAACCGGCCCACGGCGGCGTCGAACTCGCGCTTCAGCGTCTCGATCTCCGCCATCACGGCGTCGTCCTGCACGCCGATGTTGCGCCAAGCGCCGCGGGGATGCTCGCCCAGCACCTCCTCGACGATGGTCGTGCCCGCCTTGATGCCCTTGAACCCGCCCGAGGCGCGGCGTCCGAGCAGCTTCTCGCGCAAGCGATTGAGGAAGCTCCGCTCCTGGATCGCCTTCTCGTCGTCGCGGTCCTTGGCCAAGCCCTCGATCTCGGCGCGCTCGATCGCCATCGCGCGCTCGTCCTTGTCGACGCCGCGACGGCTGAACACGCGCACATCGACCACCGTCCCGGTGACGCCGGGCGGCAGCTTGAGCGACGTGTCGCGCACGTCCGACGCCTTCTCGCCGAAGATCGCGCGCAGCAGCTTCTCTTCGGGCGTCATCGGGCTTTCGCCCTTGGGCGTCACCTTGCCGACCAGGATGTCGCCCGGATTAACCTCCGCGCCGATATACACGATGCCGGCCTCGTCCATGTTCTTCAGCGCTTCCTCGCCCACGTTGGGGATGTCGCGCGTGATCTCCTCCTGGCCGAGCTTGGTGTCGCGCGCCATGACCTCGAACTCCTCGATGTGAATCGAGGTGAACACGTCATCGCGCGCGATGCGCTCGGAAATCAGGATCGAGTCCTCGAAGTTGTAGCCGTTCCAGGGCATGAACGCGCACAGCACGTTGCGCCCCAGCGCCAGCTCGCCCAGCTCCGTCGACGGCCCGTCGGCGATGATCTCGCCCTCGGAGACGCGATCGCCCACCTTCACCAGCGGACGCTGGTTGATGCAGGTGGACTGGTTGGAGCGCATGAACTTGCGCAGCCGGTAGATGTCCACGCCCTTGGTCGTGCCGTCCTCGCTGGT
>CAXUIE010000162.1:0-7415 GCA_964250825.1 uncultured Acidisphaera sp.
GTAGGCCATCGACGGTGCAAGCGAAAACGAGATATTCTGGCCGTAACACAAGGAATCCCTTGTTATGCGCCAGCTCACCATTCGTCAGATGCAGATCCTGGTGGCCGCCGTGGAAGCGCAATCCTTCGCGCGGGCGGCCGAACAGTTGCACGTCTCACCGGCCGCCGTGTCGTTCCAGATCAAGCAGATCGAGCAGGCGAGTGGCTTTGTCCTGTTCGAGCGCATCGGCAAGCGGGCGGTGCTTTCGGAAGCGGGCCGCGCGTTGCTCGGCTACGCGCGCACCGTGCTGCGCGCGGCGCAGGACGCCGACGCGCTGCTAGCCGCGCTTCGCGGCGGCACGGCCGGGTCGGTCACGATCGGCCTCATATCGACATCAAAATACATTGTCCCGCATCTGCTGGCGCGTTTTCAGGTCAGCCATCCCGGCGTGGCGATCCACCTGCGGGACGGTAATCGAAGCGAGGTTGTCGCCGGGCTGGAGCGAGGGGAGACCGACCTCGGCGTGATGGGCCAGCCGCCCGCCGACGCCGACCTCATGGCCGAAGTGTTCGCGGCGCATCCGTCGGTCCTGGTGGCCGCGCCGTCGCACCCATTGGCGCGCAAGCGCCGCATCGCGCCCGACACCATCGCCGCCGAACCGTTCATCGCGCGGGAGGAAGGATCGGGAACGCGGCGGCTAATGGAAGCGTTCGCCGCCGGATCCCGCGTCGTCTTGCGGGTGGCGATGACGTCGAGCAGCAACGAGACGATCAAGCAGGCAGTGATGGCGGGCATGGGGATCGCGCTGCTCTCGCGCCACACGATCGGGCTCGAGCTCGGGTTGGGCTTGCTGCGCGTGCTGCCAGTGGACGGCTTTCCGTTGATGCGGTCGTGGTTCGTGGCCCATCGCCGCGCCATGCCGCTGCTGCCCGTGCATCAGCATCTGCGGACTTTCCTGCTCGAGCACGGAGAAGCGGTGGTGGACGAGCTCGAGCGCGGCTTTCGCCGCGGCACGTTCGCCGCCCCTCAGCCGTCTTCGCTGCGCACCACCGCCGCGAGTTCCTCGCGCGCGCTTTCCAGCGGCTCCCATTTCGGCGAGCCGATCGGATAATGCGTGCCGTAGACCACGCTGATGACCGCGTTCAGGCGCGATAGCCGCTGGCGGCTGGCAAAGGCGGACGGCAGGCCGCCCCAGCTTGCCAGGAGCGCGGCGCGGTAGGCGGTCAAGCGCTGAGTGGCTGCCGAGAAATCGTGGCCCACGCGGCGTGGCCGGTCGGCAAGCAGCTTATCGACCGCCGCAAGCGCCGCCTTGGCCGCCTCGTTACGGTCAGCCACGCCCGATTCCTCCACGGCGCGGCAGCCGTCCGGGTTGCAGGTCGCAGGTCAGCGCCTTGGTGCTGTGAATGCTGGTGTTGGCGTCGCCGAAGATGGCCAGGAGCACGTTGGCGATATCCCCGGTCGCATAGCCTTCCCAGCCGAACACCCAGGGCATGCCGATCTGATAAATGAGCTGGCCGTCGATCATAAGCGGGCGGAGTCGCTCGGTCACCATCGCCTTCACCTCGATTTCGCCGCGCAGCGTGGACAGCACAACCCAATCGAGATTGCGCAAGCCTTTATCGCGCGCGAGCTCGGGCGGGATCTCGACGAACGCCTCGGGCTGCAGTTCCGCCGTGTGCGGCATCGCGCGGGTGGAGAGCCCGCCACAATGCAGCTCCGTCAATCGGTAGGTGGTGAGGACGTAGGGAAAGCGCGGGTCGGCGATCTCGTGGTACTCGTTGCCCGGGCGCGGCCAGGTCTTCGTCGCCGGGTTAGACTGCCGCGCGTAGAGCGCGTTGCGCACCGGGCTTTCCAGCGGCTCGTAATGCGTTGGCAGCGGGCCGTCCTTGAGGCCGGACGGCACGAACAACATGCAGCGCCCGTGCGGGATCATGATGAAGGGGTCGGTGCCGGCGAGCGCGTCCATGCCTTCGGGGTTCTTCGACCAGTCCGGCACGTAGTCGGGACGCTTGGTTTCGACGAAGTCGGGCACATCGTCGCCGACCCACTTGCCTTCCGCCTCGTTCCACCAGACCAGGCGTTTCGCGGCGGACCAGGGCTTGCCTTCGGGGTCGGCCGACGCCCGATTATACATTTCGCGCCGGTTCGAAGGCCACGCAAAGGCCCAGCCGAGATGCGTCCCCGGCCCGTCTGGCCCGTCCGGCTTGCGGGAGCGCGCCTGATTGTGGTCGAGCGACGGCGTGACCCCGGCGTAAAGCCAGCCGCCGCACGCGGTCGAGCCGTCGTTTTTCAGCTCCTGATAGTTCGCCACGGGCTTCTTGTCGGCCCAGGTGCAGCCGTTGATCTCCTGCAACACCTGCAACGCGTCCGGCTCCTGCTCCCGTCCGCGCAGGCGATAATTCCACGTCAAGAGCTGCAGGGGGCGGTCCTTCGGATCGGTGCTGTCGGCATGGAGCTGCCTGAGCCGATTGCCGAGATGCACCATGAACCAAAGGTCGGAACGCGAGTCGCCCACCGGTTCGACAACCTTGTCGTGCCATTGCACGAGCCGTCCGGTGTTGGTCAGCGAGCCGTCCTTTTCCGCTGGCAGACAGGCCGGAAGCAGGAAAATCTCGGTGCCGATGTCCGCGGGCGCCATCTCGCCGCGCCGCACGAGCCGGCCCTTCTTCCAGAAGCTCGCCGTTTCGGTTTCAAAGCTGTCGCGCACGACGAGCCATTCGAGCTTGGACAGCCCGCGCTCGATGAGGTCGGAATTGACCGAGCCCACGACGGGGTTCTGGCCGAACACGAACATGCCCTTGATCACGCCATCGACCGTTGCAAGCGTGCTGGGCAACTGCGAGTGGTCGCCCGTGATCTTCGGGAGGCAATCGTAGCAGAAATCATTCGCCGCCGTGGCGTTGTCGCCATACCAGGCTTTCAGAAGGCTGACAAAATATTTCGGGAAGTTGTGCCACCAGCCGGTCGGCACCGTCTCGGTTTCGAGCAGTTCCCCAAGACTATGGTGCGGCTTGTAGGCGTCGGGCTGCGGCAGGTAAGTCGGCAGCATATTGTAGAGGGTGGGAATATCCGTGCTGCCCTGAATGCTGCAATGGCCGCGCAGCGCCATGATGCCGCCACCCGGCCGGCCCATGTTGCCGAGCAATCCCTGAATAATGGAGGCGGCACGGATGATCTGCACGCCGACTTCGTGATGCGTCCAACCGACCGCGTAACAAAACGACCCGGTCTTATTCCGGCCCGAGCTTCGAATGTACGCTTCGCAGATTTTCACGAACGTGTCGCGCGGACAGCCTGTCACGCGCTCGACCATCTCGGGCGTGTAGCGGGCGTAGTGGCGCTTCAAGATCTGATAGACGCAATTATACTCCTGCAACGTAGGGTCTTCGGGCGCCGCTCCAGGGCCCTTGCGCGCGCCGAACAGCGTTTCGGTGGTGCTCTTGTGATGCTGGCTTCGATGCTCCGCCAGAGCGGACGGGACATCCTCGCCGCGATACTGCCAACTATCGACGCTGTAGGCTTCGGCCGCCTCGTCGAATCCGGAGAAGTCGCCGCCGAGTTGCTCTGGGTCGCGATAATCGTCGGTCACGATCGCAGCGATATTGGTGTAGGCCATCGCCCATTCGCGGAACCAGAGGTCGTTCTCTAGAATTTGGCGGATCATGCCGCCCAGGAACGCGATGTCGGTGCCGGGCCGGATCGGCGCATAGATGTCGGCGAGCGCCGAGGTGCGGGTGAAGCGCGGGTCGACGTGGATGATCGTCGCGCCGCGCTCCTTGGCCTGCAGCACGAAGCGGAAGCCGATGGGGTGATTCTCCGCCATGTTGGAGCCCATGACGATGATGCAGTCGGCATCAGCTAGGCTCCAGAGCTGCATGGTGGCAGCGCCGCGTCCGAAGGAGGTGCCCAAACTGGGCACCGAGGAGGAGTGTCAGATTCGAGCTTGGTTCTCGATCCCGACCACGCCGAGACCGCCGCCGAGCAGCTTCTTGATAAGGTAGTTTTCCTCGTTGTCCATCGTGGCGCCCCCGATCGACGAAATTCCGAGCGTGTGGTTCACGACGGTGCCGTCGGGCAGCTTCTCGACGAACGTCTCGTCGCGCGCGCGCTTGGTGAGCTGCGCGATCCGCTCCATCGCCCAGTCGAGCGGCTTTTCCTCCCACTCGGTTGCATGGGGCGCTCGGTAGCGCACGGTGTTGACGCGAAGCGGGCTGGTCATCAGCCCCAGCGTGCCCGCCCCCTTGGGGCAGAGCGTGCCCTGGTTGATCGGGCTGCGCGGGTCACCCTCGACGTGGATGGGCTTGCCATCCTTGACGTAGACGAGCTGCGAGCAGCCGACGGCACAAAACGGGCAGATGTTGGTGCCGATCGTGTCGGCCTGTTCAAGGCGCGGCCGCAACGTGCGCGAGGTGGCGCTCTCGGCGGCCTCGCGAAACTCGCTCTTGCCAGCCAGCTGCTGTGGTAGGGACCAGTCCTGGAGGAAGCCGGCGGCGCGGTCGGCGATGCTGCGGCGGATTTTTTTCGGCATGAGGGCAATCCCGGCGTGGTGAACGGTGAACGCGACGCCGTTCGATGAGTTTGCGGCGGCCGAACGCGCCGCTTACCGTCCAGCGGGCAGTCAGGCTGGCGGGAGCGACGGTGTGCGGCGGGTGCTGATCGGGGTGATCGGGCATGTCGATCACGGCAAGACGGCGCTGGTGCGGATGCTGACCGGCACCGACACCGATCGACTGCCCGAGGAAAAGCGGCGCGGCATCTCGATCGCGCTCGGGTTCGCGCATCTCCGGGTGGATGAGGTGGAGATCGACCTGATCGACATGCCGGGCCATGAGCGTTTCGTCCGCACCCTGATTGCGGGCGCCACGGGGATCGATGCCGTGCTACTCGCCATCGACGCCCGCGAAGGAGCGAAGCCGCAAACGGCGGAGCACGTCGCGATCGCCGCCCTGCTCGGCATCAAGCACGCGGCACTCGCCGTGACCAAATGCGATCTCGTGACCCCGGCGGACGCGGCAGCGGCCGGGTGGGACGGGGCGGCGCTGCTCCGTCGCGCGGGTCTCGCGACCGACGATCCGGTCCTGACCAGCGCGATGTCCGGCGCGGGCGTGGACGCGTTGCGCGCGACATTGTCCCGGATTGCGGCAAGGACTGAGCCGCGAGCCGAGCGGGGTTTCGCTTGGTTGCCGATCGATCGCGCATTCAGCGCGGCCGGCCACGGCACGATCGTCACCGGAACCCTGCGCTGCGGCCGGCTCTCGGGGGCCGACTTGCTCGAACTCCTGCCAGGAGGTGCGCCGGTCCGGGTGCGAGGAATGCAGGTCCACCGGCAGGCGGTGCAGGCCGCGCTACCCGGCCAGCGGGTGGCCGTGAACCTGCGCGCGGTCGAAGCGTCGGGGCTGCACCGGGGGCAAGCGCTCGCGACGCCCGGCACCTTGCGTCCGGCCGCATGGATCGGCGTCGAACTGCGCTTGCTTGCGGACGCCCCGGCTCTGCGCGACGGCGCGGTTCTCATGCTGCTGGCGGGAAGTGCGGAGTGCGAGGCGCGGGTGCGGCTGCTCGATCGCGAGGTGCTGGAAGCCGGCGATGTGTGCGTGGCACAGTTGCAATGCCGGCCCGCCATCGCGCTGCCCGCGCGCGAGCCTTTCGTGGTTCGCGCGACCTCGCCGCAGGCAACGCTCGGCGGCGGCCAGGTGCTCGATCCGGGGATGGGCCGGCTGCGGCGCGGGCGCACGGAGCAGCTGCGACGGCTGGCCAGCACGACGCCGGAGCAAGCCGTGTTCGGGGAGATCGAGGCGGGCGGCACGACCGGCTGCGCGCTTCCCGTGCTCGCGCGGGTGGCCGGTCTTGCCCCGGCACGGGTCCGCGCCGTGCTCGGGAGCGCTTCGGTGCGCGTCTTGGGCGGGATCGCGCTGGCTGAAGCGCATGCGGCGCGCCTTTCGTCGGACATCGAACGGCTCCTTGCCGCATCGCCTTCGGGTTGTTCGCGCGAGCAAGTGCTGGCGGCCATGCCTCGTCGACTTGAACCCGGCGCGATCGATGCTCTGCTTGCTACGCTTCGCGAAGCGGGCAGGGTGCGTCAGCAAGGCGGCCTGTTCCACGCGCGGGACGCCGGTCGGGAGCGCGCCCAAGTCGCCGACGAAACCGCGCTCGCGCAGCGCATATCGGCGCTCGTCAAAGAGGCCGCGCTTATGCCGCCCGATGCGAAGGCGTTACTGGCCGCCCATCCCTCGGCGCGGAGCGTGGTGGCGCGCTTGGCCCGCGAGGGCGTCCTGGTTCGCACCGTGGACCGTGTGCAGAAACGCGAAATCTTGTTCCATCGTGACGTCATCCGGCAGGCGCAAGCCGCTCTTGCGCCGCACCTCGCCCATTCCCCTGGCCTGCTTCTCGGCGAAGCAGCAGCGATTCTCGGCACCACGCGCAAATATGCCGTGCCGTTGATGGAATACCTGGATGCCACGCAGTTCACCCGCCGTGCGGGCGACCGGCGCGTTTTGGGCGAACGCTCGGCCTGAACTGCGCCGGCCCTGCGAACTGCGATGATCGCCGAGCGTCACGCGCGGTCGGACGGTTTCGGACCCGCACACCGTCGCGCGACGTCAAGCCGAAGTCGTCATCACCCGATCAGCCGACAGCCGAACCCTGAGCGCCGGGGTGCGGCTGTCCGCTTTCGTAGACGGCAGCCGGGATGCCCTGTGCGATGAATTGCGGGCGGGGCTGGCTGCGGACCGCTGCCGGCATCCCTTGCGCGAAGCGAGGGTTCGGCTGGGCGCCATCATAAACCGCGCGCCGCATCCCGCTGGCGAGGATGTAGCTGGTGTCCACTTGGGTTGTCTCGCCGGCCGGGCGAACCGATGCAAGGACCTGCGCGGAGCCAAAGCCGAGCAGGGCAGCAGCGGCGATCAACATGGTACGCATGTCAGTTTCTCCTGTGCTCCTGGATCGTCGTGATCCACGACGCGGAGACTGGCGGGCTTCGGAGCCGATATCTGTGACGTCCATCAAGCAATGGTCGGATTGAGCGGAAAAAGCATCGCGCTCGGCGACCCAGGGCAGTGCAGGACGCCTCAACCGATCCGTGGCAAATTGCGCGGCTTGGCAAATCGAAAGCTGTCCTCCGGGCGGCGCGCCGACTCGTCGCCCTCCGCCATGACCCCGATGCGCAGCGCCAAGCTGCCGCCGAGAGTCGCCAGCGAGCCGAGCGACCCCAGCACCGAACCGCTCCGGCCCAGCAAGCCGGCCGCCACCTTGAGCGCGATCGGCAGCACGATGCCGCCGCCCTCGGCCAGCGCCATCTCCGCGCATCCCTGCGGCGATCGGGATCCGGCGGAGATGCCGCGCTCGGCGTAGCTGCGCCGCGAGGCGATCGTCGCGACCAGCTCGGCGGCGAGTGCGGCCACCGCGAGCGTGTCGAGGTCGGCGGCCGCCTCGCGTCGGCC